>JAIRNB010000065.1 GCA_031258265.1 Treponema sp.
CTGGCAGGGCCTGGCCTACGGGCCTTAAAAGGACTCCGCCAAGTAAGGATGCCTCTGTGGAATTCCGGGAAGTAAAAAACGCCGCCCGCCTTGAATCCCTGCTGGAACTTATCGGGGAAATTTGGCCGGAGGTGTTTATCCCGATCATCGGTAAAGAACAGGTGGATTACATGCTGGTCCATTACCAGGGGAGGGACGCCATTACCGCCGAAATGGAACGGGGGGTCCGTTATTTTTTAATCGAAAACGAAGGCGTTTATACCGGCTACTTCGCCTATTCGCTGGAAGAAGACAGACTGTTTATCAGCAAGGTATACCTAAAAAAAGAACTCCGGGGCTTGGGGCTTTCGTCACAGGTGTTTTGTTATCTTGAGGAACTGGCCCTGAAGAATCAGCGGAAAAAATTGTTCCTCCATGTGAACCGTTTTAACAAAACCGCCGTGGAGGTGTACCTGCACCGGGGCTTTGAAATCGTAAAAACCGTTGATGAACCCCTCGGTGAAAAATTCTTCCTGAACGATTACTGGATGGAAAAGCGGTTGTAAAAAAGGCGGGGCAAGCCCCGCGGAGGCTCATTTTAACAGCTCGTCCAGTCTGATCAGGGCAATCACATAGATTGGAATGGCCTCCAAAAGCCGGTTAATTTCCACGGATTCATCCTTGCCATGGGCGACGCCGAATTTCGGTTTTTCTCCCTCCGGCCGGGCGGACATGGGGTAACCCGGACCGTAGGGGATGGCGTTTTTTAATTTTCTGGCGTGGGTTCCGCCGCCCATAAAATAAGGTTTGGCATCGAGGTGGAGGAATTCATTGGCTGTATTGGTCAGCAGTTGAACCACCGGACTTTCGGGATCATCGTAGCGCGGACCGCTGTGGGCGATAACCTGAAAGGAAAATCCGGCCTTTTTCGCCGTTTCGGCAATGCGGGTGATAACCTTTTCCCCCTGGGCATGGATGGCATAGCGGATATTGATATTTTGTTTCAAGACGCCGTTTTCAAAACGGATATAGCCGCCTATGTGGGTGGTAAAGGTCCCAATATCGTCGGTCTCTTCGATGCCCAAGCCCGCGCCTTTGTAATCGGCGAAGGCAAGGGCTATGAACTCCAGGGACTTTTGGGCGGCGCCGGTGAATAGACCGGATTCAGAAAGGACGGCGGCGAGTTTTTGAATGGCGTTGACGCTGCGCTCAGGAAAGGCCGCGTGTCCCGCCACACCGGCGGCCTCTATTTTTATGTGCCCGTCCTGTTCGGACACCGCAAGATCCGCGCCGGCCAGGGCTTTTTTCACCATATCAATGTTCCCGTCCGTCAGGACAAAGGCGCTGTCAGGTACCATGTTGGAAGCAACGCCGCCGGAAAAATCGATGATACCCCCTGAACCGCCGGCGGAATCATCCAGGGCTATACTCAACTCCGCCTCAAGAATTCCCTTTTCCCCGTAACAGACCGGAAAAGCCGCGTCCAGAACCAGGGAAAGTTCAGGGACCCCATGGGTTTCGGCAAAATGGGTAATATCGGTCATACCGCCGGTTTCCTCATTGCCTCCCCAGACCACCCGTACCGTATGCCTAAGGGAAATACCCAGGTCCCGGAGCGCCCGCAGCACGTACAAGGACAAAACCGCCGGCCCCTTGTTGTCACTGGCGCCGCGGCCTATGACATGGCCTTCTTTTTCGATGGCGTTGTAGGGTTCGTAGGTCCAGCCGGAACCTTCGGGCACCACATCTATATGGTTGACCAGGCCGATTTCCCTTTGGGGATCGGTTCCGGGGAACAGAAAACTCAGGTTGTAGTAAGCGTCGTTATCGGTGGCAAAGCCGTATTTCTTCCCGTATTCCAGGCCCTTATCAATGACCGCCGCCGGTCCTGGGCCAAAGGGTTTGCCGTCCCCGCCTTTTTCGCAGACGCTGCGGATATTCACGAGTTTGATAATGTCCTGTACCAGTTCCTCCCGGTGGGCAGGAACCCAGGTTTCAAGCCGCGCTAACACTTCTTTCTCTGTCATTTTGATTCTCCCTTGTTGTTTCATCATCATAGCTTAAATATTGCTGCTTATGACGAAATTTCCTGTTTCCCGCCAATAATGGCAGCTAACGCTGTGGCCCTCCCGGACTTGTTCCTCCCCAGGGGTTTCGGTCCGGCAAATTTCACCGGCATGGGGGCACCGGGTATGGAAGACGCAGCCCCGGGGCAGGTTGGCCGGGCTGGGAAGTTCTCCCCTCAGCTTAATCCGGTTCCGCTTTTCCCAGGGTTTCTCCACCGGAATGGCCGAAAGCAGAGCCTGGGTGTAGGGGTGTACCGGTTCCTCAAACAGGTGGTTTTTTGAACCGGTTTCCACCAGCCGGCCCAGGTACATGACGCCGATACGATCACAAAAATACCGGACAACCCCCAGATCGTGGGAGATAAACAGGTAAGTCAGATCATAGTCCTCCTGCAATTCACTCATCAGGTTGAGAATCTGAGCCTGAACCGACACGTCCAGGGCGGCGATGGGTTCATCCGCCACGATAAAGGCGGGCTTTAGCGCCAGGGCCCGGGCAATACCCACGCGCTGGCGCTGCCCCCCGGAAAACTCGTGGGGATAGCGCAGAAAGCTCTCCCGGCTTATACCGCACTTCTCCAGTACCTCTCCGGCCAGTTCCAGGGCGGCTTTCCCCCGGGCCAGACGGTGTTTTTCAATGCCCTCGGCTACGGCGTGGCCTATGCTCATCCGCGGGTCCAGGCTGGCATAGGGGTCCTGAAAGATAATTTGCATGTTCCTCCTGGCCTGGCGCATAGCCATACCGCGGAGTCTCAGGCGGGTTTCGGAGTTGTAAATATCCTGGCCCGCCAGGGATATGGCGCCCCTGTCCGGTTCCACCAGATTCAGTATGGCCCGGCCTACGGTGGATTTCCCGCAGCCCGATTCCCCCACCAGGCCAAACGTTTTGCCCCGGTTGACAGTAAAACTTATTCCATTTACCGCCTTAACCGTTTTTCTGCCGGCGGAAAAGATACCGGTCCGAATGGGGTAATGTTTTACGAGGCTTTCCACCCGCAGGAACGGTACGTTATCAGGCATAATGCCGCGCCTCCTCTTCCTCGCCGGGCTGGAGACAGCGGACCAGGTGGCCCTTGTTTTTAACTTCGTTCAGGGGCGGCAGCGATTCGGTACAAGCGGCGGTTCTACGAAAACAGCGTTCCACAAAAGGGCAGCCCTGCCGGCGTTCGTAGGGGCTGGGCACCATGCCCGGAATACTATAGAGACGGCGTTTTCCGGTCTCAAGCCCGCCGGATGATTCGGCTTTCCGGGCCCGCATCAGGCCGTAGGTGTAAGGATGCAGGGGTCGGCGGTACAGTTCCTCCACCGGCGCCTTCTCCACCACGATCCCGGCGTACATCACCGCCACCTCGTCGGCCAATTCGGCGATGATCCCCAGATCGTGGGAAATAAAAAGCATAGTCAGGTTGCCGCGTTTTTTAAGAGTTTTAAGCAGGTCCAGGATCAAGGCCTGAATGGTCACGTCCAGGGCTGTGGTGGGCTCATCGGCGATCAATAGGCTGGAGTTGCAGCTTACGGCCATGGCTATCATTACCCGCTGACGCATACCCCCGGACAGTTTGTGGGGATAATCGTCGATCACCCGTTCCGGTTCCGGAATGCCCACAATATCCAGAATTTTAAGGCACTCCTCCAGGGCTTTTGGCCCGCGCAGGCCCTGGTGAATCCGCAGAACCTCGCCGATCTGGTAGCCGATTTTGAATACGGGGTTCAACGAAGTCATGGATTCCTGAAAGATCATGGAGATCTTCCGCCCCCGAATACCGTTCATCTCTTTTTCCGGCAGGGAAAGGAGATCCTCCCCGTTAAAAAGAATCTTTCCCTCCCACCAGCATCCCCTGGCGGGGAGAAGGCCCATTACCGCCAGGGAGGTTACGCTTTTCCCGCAGCCGGACTCCCCTACCAGGCCCAAAGTTTGTCCCCGTTTAAGAGAAAGGTTCACGTTTTGTACCGCCAGAATCCGTTCCTCCGCTTTACCAAAGCCCACCGACAGGTTCTGTATGTCCAATATTGTATCGCCTGTTATCAATTCACCCTCTCTCTAAACCAGGGTCGCCGTTGGGTCCAGGGCATCCCGAAGTCCATCGCCTACAAAATTGATAGAAAGGACCAAGAGGAAAACCATGATCCCTGGGGGAATCCACATCCACCACTCGCTGGAGAGGATTCTCATATTTTGGGCCGCCGAAAGCATATTGCCCCAACTAGGCTGGGGCGGCTTTACTCCCAGGCCCAAAAAACTCAGGCTTGCCTCGGAGAGTACGCCTGTGGCAATGCCCAGGGTAGCGTAAATAATTATGGGGCCCAGCACGTTGGGCAGAATATGCCGCCAGATAATTTCCACATTATTCAACGACAGGGCCCGGGCGGCGTCGATAAATTCCCGGGAACGCAGAGACAGGGTTTCCGCCCGGACAATACGGGCCACGCCGGTCCAGTTCAAAGCGCCGACAATGAACACCACATTCCATACGTTGGCCCCCAGCAGGGCCGCCAGGGAAATGGCAATGGCGTAGAAGGGAAAACACATCACGATGTCACAGATTCTCATGATAATCGAATCGGCGATTCGCCCAAAAAAACCGGCGCTCATACCCAAAAGAATACCGATGGTTACCTGTACCAGGGTAGCGCAGATACCCACCATGATTGATACCCGGCCGCCGTAAAGGAGACGGGACAGAACATCCCGGCCCAGTTCATCGGTGCCCAAAGGATGTTCCGCCGAGGGCGGGGCTTCAATACTGAAGAGATCGATCTTGTTCTGATCCCAGCGGGCGAGAACCGGCGCCAAGAGGCTTATGACGGTCAAAATTATCAGTATCACCGCCCCCGCCATGGCTAAACGGTTTCTAAGGAGCTTTTGAAACACGATCTTTCCGGGGGACAATATCTCTTTTCTTGGCATAGTCTTTCCTTAGTTTTTAAGCGGTTTTAAGACCGGGAGCCGTACTGGATCCGGGGGTCCACCACCACATAGAGAATATCCGCCAGGAGATTAGCCAGGAGTGTTACCACCGCCACCATCATCACAATGCCCATGATCAGAGGATAGTCCCGGTTCTGTACCGCCTCGTAATTCAGCCGTCCAATGCCGGGCCAGGAAAACACCGTCTCGGTCAACAATGCCCCGGACAGAAGCGCGGGTATCTGCATGGTCAATATGGTGATAACCGGCTTCAGCGCATTTTTCATGGCATGTTTCAGAATAACCGCCGTCCGGGGCACCCCCTTGGCCCGGGCGGTACGGATGTAGTCCTGGGAGAGGATATCCACCATGCTGGACCTCATGTAGCGCATAAGACTGGCGGTGTTCATCATGCCCAAGACAATGGCCGGCATGATAAGGTGCCGGAGTACATCGAAAAAATAGGCGAATCCGGTGTACCCGGCGCCCACGCTTATTTTCCCCGCCACGGGCAGCCACCGGAGGTCCACCCCAAAAAATTTGATCAAAAGCATACCGAAGAAGAAGGCCGGGATAGAAAGGCCGACAAAGGCCGCCACCGTGGCCAGGTAGTCGCCGATGCCGTAGCGCCGGGTCGCCGTCATGATGCCAATGGGCAAACCAAACAGGATACTGATGACCAGAGCCGTCAGGGTAAGGGTAAGGGTGTTGCCAATTCGGGAGGCGATAATACCGGTAACCGGCGCCCGGTAATGGATGGAGTAGCCCATATTTCCCCGGAAGGCCTGGCCCGCCCATTTAAGGTATTTAAGCCACAGGGGATCATAGTAGCCCACCCGGCGGAGCAGATCTTCTTTAACCTCCGGCGGCGCTTCCGGGTCCACCATAGCGGCGTAGGGGTCCCCGGGCTGAAGGTTCACCATGATAAACACGATGATGGAAATACCTATCAGCACGGGGACAGCCTGCAGAATCCGCCGGATATAATAATTACCCATGGGATTCCCGTTACCGCCTTACTTCCCAATTTTGAATGTTGTTAAACGGTTCATAGGGATACGCGCCGTAGTTAAGTACCGAAGGAGAGACGGCGTAGCCGATATTGGGAATGTAAAGCCACAGGCGGATTACCTTGTCGTTGTGGAATTTCGCCCATTCCCGGATCAAAGGATCCCGGGCCGTGGGTTCCAGCGTACCGTTTACCCTGGCTATCAGGTCCTCTTCGTAGGGGTCCTCGAAACGTTCCCACCAATGGTTAGTATCGTAACTGTCCACCCGAAAGGTAGCGCCCATCAGCATGGCGTCATATTCAGTGGAGGCGTTCTGTAGAATTGCCAAGGTCGAGTTAAAATCCGCCAAAATCAGCTCGGTTTCAATGCCAATATCCCGCCAGTATTGCTGCAGCACCGGCGCGGAAAGCTCCCTGGTCCGGTTGCCTGTGGGATAGTTTAGGGCCAGAATAAATTTCCGGCCGTCCTTTTCAACAATGCCATCGCCGTCAAGGTCTTTCCAGCCGGCCTCAGCCAGAAGGGATTTAGCCTTTTCAGGATTATAGGCGTATGGTTCCAGATCACCGGGATAGACGTAGGACTCCGGATGGAGCAGGGTATTCAGAATGATGCCGTGGCCGTAAAGCAGCCGGTCAATAATGGCCTGGCGGTCCACAGCGTAAAGCAGGGCCTGGCGGACCCGGACATCCGCCAGACGGGGATCGTTATAGTCCAGGGTAACATACTGGGCTCCACTTCCCACATGCTCCACAATGGCGATTTTGTTGTCCTCGTAGAGTTTCAAATCGCTGGGGTTAAAAGACGAAAGCTCGGCGATGTCCAATTCCCCGCTGATAAGTTCCGCCTGGGCGGTGTCCCGGTTACTCACCTTGTAGATGAACTGATCGATTTTGGGCGGGCCGTCATAGTAGTCGGGATTCCGCAGCAAAGATACGTACTGATCCGGTACATACTCGCTGAATTTGAAGGGACCGGTTCCCACAGGATTCTGGAGCAGCGATGTGGCCTCGTTCCAGGCCGATATGGGGGTGTTCTCCCATATATGCTTCGCCAGGACCGGGCGATCGGCGAAGTAAGCCAGGGCGCCGGCGTAAACGCTGGAAAAGGTAAAACTTACGGTACTGTCGTCGATAACCTTGATACCCCGAACCGAATCCGCGCTGCCGTTGTGGTACTCCTCGTAACCTTCAAGGTGGGTAGCGAAATCCGGCGTGTCGTTGGGATAATCGCCGCTGGCGGCGGCCTGGTAGGTAAAGGCCACATCCCCGGCGCTAAACGGTTTGCCATCGTGCCATTTGACTCCCGGTTTCAGATGAAAGGTGATGGTACGCTCATCGGCGGAAAACTCATAGGAGCTGGCCAGCTTGGGCTTGAAGTTCTGCTCCTGATCCACGACAACCAGGCGGTCGTAGACCACAAAGATCACGTTCCGGTCATAGTCGGTGAAGTAGAGAAGCGGATGGAAAAGCCCGCTGGGGGAACTCCAGACCGCATAACGAAGCACCGAAGCGGCGCTGGGCGCGTCAGCGGGTTTTTTACCGCCGCAGGATGCCAGGATCATTATTAGCAGGGAGAAGAAAACAGCCGGAATTCCAAAACCGGCTCCATTTTTTGTTAAACGAGGTTCTTTCAAATTAGTTTTCATAATCTACTCCGTTTGTTATGTTTTTCATCATGCCGCGGTCTGGGCGGCCGCCTGGCGGACCCATTCCAGGCGGGCAAGGTCGATGTCCCCCGGAACCGTGCAGTCCGCCCCGAGGATCACCCCGGTGGTCCCGGCGGCGGTAAGAAGTTTCGCGGTAAAAGCCTCGATGTCCTCTTTTGAACCCTGGTGAATCAGCGATCCCGGTACATTGTCGAATCCGCCCAGCACCGCCTTTCCACCGAAAATCTTTTTCCCCTCCGCTAAATCTACGTTCTCCAGGTGGGACGCCCAGTTGAACGCGCTGGCCGGATAGTCGGTGAAGACTCTAAGATCGTTATGCTGGCCGCCAAAGCCGCAAATATGGAGAATCTGCCGGCCTCCGGCGGCGGCGGCCCCTGCCAGAACCCTTATTTCCGAGGGGGAAACGTACCGGTGATACACGGGGTGGGGGATTTTGCCGGCATCGGGGTTGGTAACGCTGAGGTAAATACCGTCGGCTCCGC
Source organism: Treponema sp. (assembly GCA_031258265.1). Taxonomy (GTDB): domain Bacteria; phylum Spirochaetota; class Spirochaetia; order Treponematales; family Breznakiellaceae; genus JAISFT01. The sequence continues at coordinate 8,112 of JAIRNB010000065.1, forward strand.
CTTTTTTGATAATCTCCCCGGCCAGCACGATAAGGCCGCCGGCGATGGTATCCAGGGCTTTGGCGGTTATTTCGGGCTTTTCGGCCAGAAAGCGGAACACATTGTCCCTGCCGGCCAGGAATATCAGGTTGCTGAGGGGCGAAAAGACATTGTAAAAATAAGCCGTGTCTTCCTGCAGGGCGGTGATCCTTTTGACCAGTTCCACCTGCTGAGTCACCCAGGGATTGTCCGCGCTAATCACGTCGATTTGGGCGAGGCTTTCGGGGCTGTCGTAGGTTTTACCCCGCCCCTGGGGATAGTTGAAATATCCGTCGCTCATAATCTTGACAAAATCGGGGTGAAAGGCGGTGATGTATTTTTTATGCCCCGCCAGGTTCTTTTCCCACAGCGGCGGATTATCCACAGCGCTGTTGAATTCGCCTCCCGCTAAAAAATGGAACCAGAATCCCACCGGTACGCGGTCAACAACTTCGTTCTGGAACGCCTTGAACAGTCTCTCCCTATTCCCTTCACGTTTTCCCACTTTGCTTACCTCAATTTTCAGGATAATTCCTATAATTACGATAGGTTTAATTATGTTTATCAAATGCGGAAAAAAAGATCAAGCGGGTCAAGGTCAACGGAAGTGGTTTATTTCTATTTTTTGAACGGTATGGTTTTCCCCGCGCCGGCAGGGCTGGGGGGGATCGTGTTTTTGTATGTAGAAACAAACCCCATGCGGCGCCGCATGGGGTTAAATTAACAAGCTACGGCTTTTCTCGCCCCGCTGCGGCTCTTTGCCGCACCGCACGGTTCAATATCTGGGGAATCACTGGCGCTATGCGTAGCCACGTTAACTTAATATACAACCTATGGTTGCTCCGCGCACTGCTGCGGCTCTTTGCCGCACCGCATGGTTTAATATCTGGGAAATTTACTGGCGCTATGCGATGCCACATTTGTGCAATTAACAAGCTATGGGCTTTATTCCCCGGAGTTTCGCTCCGCGAAACTCCCGCGCGCGCCCTGGCCAAGCTAAAGCTTGGCCGCATTTCTCAATATCTGGGAAATTTACTGGCGCTATGCGATGCCGCATTATCTAATTTACAGCCTTCGGCTGTATGCGCTGGCCGGCAGGATGCCGGCTGTAATAGACGTATACGTTTTTGCAAAGCAAAAACGTAAAGCTAAAAAATGGCATGGATGCCATTTTTTTAGCAGCGCAAGGGATAGAGCGGAAATACCGGAAGCCCCGCAGGGGCTGAGGAATTGCAGCGATAGCCCGGTCCCCGCCGCAGGCGGGGATGCGCCCGGATTCTTAACTCTTAACGCTGTACCCGGCCGGAGGCGTCGCCCCCGGCAAGTTTCTGGACTTCCTCGACGCTGACCAGGTTGTAATCCCCCTCGATGGAGTGTTTAAGGCAGCTTGCGGCCACGGCGAATTCCAGGGTTTCCCCGGGGGCCAACCCTTTGACGAAGCCGTAGATAAGGCCGGCCCCGAAGCTGTCGCCGCCCCCTACCCGGTCCACGATGTGGATGGGGTATTTTTTGGAGAAGTAGTATTCCCCGCCGTCGTAGAGCATGGCCCCCCAGTTGTTGTCGTTGGCGCTGAGGGATTCCCGCAGGGTAATGGCTACTTTTTTGAAGCCAAAGCGGTCCGCCAGGGCCCTAGCTACTTCCTTGTAGCCTTCGCGGCTGATCTTCCCGGTGTTCACATCGGTGCCGCCGGCTTTGATGCCGAAGACATCGGCGGGGTCTTCCTCGTTGGCGATGCAGATGTCCACCGATGTTACCAGGCGGCCCATCACTTCGGCGGCCTTTTCCCTGGACCAGAGATTCTTGCGGTAGTTGAGGTCGCAGGAGACCGTAAGGCCCTTGGCCTTGGCGGCCCGGACCGCCGCCAGGCTGATCTCCGCCACATTGTCTCCCAGGGCGGGGGTAATACCGGTGATGTGGAACCAGGAGGCGCCCTCAAAGATCCGGTCCCAGTCGAAGTCCGCCGGGACGGCGGCGGCAATGGAGGAACCGGCGCGGTCGTAGATCACCTTGCTGGCCCGCTGGCTTGCCCCCTTCTCCAAAAAGTAGATCCCCAGCCGGCTGCCGCCCCGGACAATTTTGGAGGTGTCTACCCCAAACTGCCTTAGGGTGTTCAGCGCCGCCTGGCCTATTTCATGTTTGGGGAGTTTGGTCACGTAAAGCGAATCCAGGCCGAAGTTGGCCAGGGAGATAGCCACATTGGCCTCCCCGCCGCCGTAGATGGCCCCAAAGCTTTGGGCCTGGACAAAGCGGTAATAGCCTTCCGGGGCAAGGCGCAGCATTATTTCCCCAAAGGTAACGATTTTTCCCATTCTGTACTCCTTT
>JAIRNB010000067.1 GCA_031258265.1 Treponema sp.
GTATGGTTCCTGCCGGTAGGGCGGACTCCCCGCTTTTATAAGTTTTCTCTTGCCTTTATGGATAACCCATCTTTTTTTTAGCCAGCCATCGGACGTATTATCGGGGGAAACCATGTCAATGTCATCGCCGGCAGGTTTGTTCCGTACCCCAAAAAGAACATCACCAACGTCGCGGGAAAAAGAATTATCGAAAAAATTAATCTTATCCCAGGTTAAACCACTGTCTTTCGGGCATATCCAATACTGGTCCGCAAGACTTAAACCGTAGCACCGGGCAAGCAGTTCTTTTTCGCTTAATACGCCTAACATTTCGATGGCTTCCCGCAAACCGGACCGGCTTGCCGGTATCCCCCTGCCCCGCCACCATCCGTTTAAGCTTTCCCTTTGCGGGATGTTATTGGGCGCGGTTCCGACGGGAAAATGTTCTGCGGTATAGATTTTATTTATTTCAGTAATAAAACCGATTTTATCATCCATGGATATATCGGCAACGGGGATTCTTTTGTGCATAAGGGTATAAAACATAATCTGCCTGCCAGTTTTATCGTACCATATCATGGGGCTAATGTCAAACTGATCGGCATTTCCGAAGGATGATGCTATATTCAAGATATTGTGTTTGACGATTCAGAACGCGAGTGAGAAATGGACCATGCCGATACGGGATTGGGGACAGGCGTAAACCAGTTCGCTATTGAGTTTGGATTTGAGCCCCTATCCGATACCAGTATTCCGCGGAAGCACCGTCTCCCGCAACATCACTATAATATGTAGCCGCTGGCAGCGCTCCCCTGCCTTTAAATAGCCGATAAATATTCCCTTAACGAATAACAGACCTGCCATTATAATAACAATCTTTGTCTCCATGTCTATTTCTCCTTTCCAGGCGCCTTCTGAGATCATATCAGGCTTGTTTTTACAAAAATTTGCCAAATTTCGCATAAGCCCTCACAAACGGACGGCGTTTACCGCTGCTAGTATAACTGTGGCTGTTATTTTGGAATCCGGGCGTATTCCCGGATTTGACGGGACCGGGTTTTTCCGGCTCCCGGCTGTATTATTTTTACCGGCTTAGCGGCGGCTAAGGGCCCCGTGGATACAGGAGGCGATAAGGGGGGCCAGGCTAAGGACAAGGAGGGGAAAACCCAGTTCCAGTTCCTGGCGGAAAAAGGCCCAGTAAACGGTGGCGGCCAGAAAGGGCAGAACCAGAAGCCCCAGGGCGGCGAAGATCCGGGCAAAGAGACGGCCTCCGGCGGCGATGGCCCCCAGGAAGGGAAGCCCCCCGGCAATACCGGTCCAAAGCAGGGGGCAAAGCACGAGGAGAACGGGGTCTCCCCGGGAACTCCAGCTTACCGCCCGCAGAGCCCCCATGGGGATGATCCAGAGCAGGGCAAAATCGGTAAAATCCAGGGGCCCTGCGATTATCCGCAAGGCCGCCATAAGCAGGTATACAAGAAGGGGAATCAGAACCGGCAGGACGGCCAAATCGATGGCGCCGGAAAGCCAGCGGGAAAAACCGAATCCTCCGGGCCTCACCAGGGCGCCGAAGAAAAACTGGAACAGGGCGGCGATGCTTCCCAGGAGCAGGGCCCAGACCCCCCCGGCGCCGGATTCTTCCCGGGGGGAAACGGAACGCCAAAAAAGATAAAACAGGGGGGTCCAGAGGAAGCAAAAGAGGCTCATCCTTGAAAAATACCACAGGGTACTCCGGTTCTCAAGGACTCTCCCCTGCCTGCGGACAGGTGACTGACACCAAAAAAAGGGGGGGTAGTGGAGAAGACCGGACCGGGCGGAGCCCGGGAGGACTTCGAAACGAGGGGGGGCCGGGATGAGGGCTGTAGGCTGTACAGCGGATAATGCGGCCAAGCTTTAGCTTGGCCGGTATGGGGCCGTGTCAAAAACAGCCGTGCCCTGGGGGCCGGATTCCCGGCTTTTGGAATTTATGCGCTCCCCCTCCTTAACTGTGAAATGATTCGCGGGCGACATAGACAAAAGCGTATCGTTACTGGTATAATTCTGATTTATAGCCGTTCCCTGGCTTAGCGGGGGTGGAGGAGGTCAGTTGTCGGATAAGGATTTAAGGATAAATGAGCAGATCCGGGTGAGGGAAGTACGTCTTATCCGGGATGAGGGGGAACAACAGGGGATCATGGGTACCCTGGAGGCCCTTAATATTGCCAGGGGTATTGGTCTTGATCTGGTGGAGGTGGCTCCCCAGGCTAACCCGCCGGTGGTCAAGATTATGGATTACGGCAAATTTAAATTCGAAAACGAAAAGAAGGTCCGGGATTCCAAGAAAAAGCAGAAGCTGCTCAAGTTAAAGGAAATCCGGATGCAGCCAAAAATTGACGATCATGATTTGGATTTTAAGTCTAAGCATGTGCGGGAATTTTTGGGGGAAGGTAATAAGGTCAAGGTGACGGTTCGTTTTCGCGGCCGCGAGCTTGCCCATACCGAACTGGGGCTGGTGGTTCTAAAGGATGTTCTGGCCCGGGTGGAAGGGGATTATGTAATGGATAAACCGCCTGCCATGGAGGGGCGGTTTATGTCTATGGTGTTAAGTCCCAAGTCCAAAAAATAATATACGGAGCGGCAAAATGCCCAAGATGAAGACCAAGAAAAGCGCGGCCAAGCGGTATTCCTTTACGGGGAGCGGCAAGGTAAAATACAAGAAGCAAAACCTGCGGCATATCCTTACCAAAAAGGCCGCCAAGCGGAAACGGAATCTCCGTCACGGGGGTATTCTTTCCAGCGACAACACGGGGGTTATTAAGAAGCAGATGCTGCCTTACGGTTAAGGCGGGTTTTTTCAGGGTTTGTGGCCGGAGGTTTGCCGCGTTTCGTGTGTAACACCCCCGGGAATCGCCGTTGAGGCGATTTTTTTACTTTGAAACAAGGGCTTATTCCCAAAGCGCAAGCGGGTTTGGGGAGAGCTTCATTAAGGAGAAGGAAATGCCAAGAGCGGTAGATGGTCCTAAGCGGAAAAATCATCGAAAGAAGATTCTAAAGCAGGCCAAGGGGTACTGGGGCCGGAGACACTCGAATTATAAGACCGCGAAAGACGCGGTTACCAAGAGCCTCTTTTACGCCTACCGGGACCGGCGGGACCGGAAGGGCGATTTCCGGCGTATCTGGATCATCAGGATCAACGCGGCCTGCCGGACGGAGGGAATTAGTTATTCCCGGCTGATAGACGGCCTTTCAAAGGCGGGAGTGGGGATCGACAGGAAAGCCCTGGCCTATTTGGCGGTGAATGATCCGGCGGCTTTTAAGGCGGTAGTAGCCCGGGCGCAGTCGGCCCTGGCGCCGGTAGGCTGAGGGAGTTTGCCATGGTTACCCTTGAGCAGGTCAGGCTGCTGGAGACAAAAGTAATCCGGGCCGTTGAATATGTGGAACGGATTTCCCGGGAAAATTCCCAACTACAGGGAAAACTCGATTCCTATCAAAGGCGGATTGATGAGCTTGAGGTGTTAATTCAGCAGTTCCGGGAGGATCAGGGCCGAATCGAAGAGGGTATCCTGGCCGCCCTGGAGCGGTTGAATAAATTTGAGGACGCCATAGAAAAAAGCATCGCCGATCCTTCCTCCCCCCCGCCGGAACCCAGGGTTCCTCCGCGGAGGCCGGAAAAGCCTGCCCCCCGGGGGGAAGGCGCTCCTGCTTCCGCCGGGCCCGGAGTGAAAACTATCCCGGAAAGGGAACCGGAAGCCCCCCCGTCCCTGATGATCGATGAAAGCGCCCTGGACGAAGGCGTTTTGAATGGAAGTACCCTGGATGAAGGCGTCTTGAATGAAAACACCCTGATGAGTGAAAGCGCTTTGGCCTTGATGGACGAAAACGACGAAAACAACGGGGATTCCGGCGGGGACGACGGGGACGGTTTTTCCGGTGAAAATCCGGCTGCCGGGGAACTTGATATTTTCTAACCGGGGCATTATGAAATTTCATTTTTTGTTTGCCGTTGCGTGCAGTTCCGGGGCCGCGGGGGTGTGAATTTAGATGCCGCAAAGCAATCTGCGTCTGGAAATCCTGGGAACAAGCATCGGCATTACGGTGGATGAAGAACCCGCCTATTTACAGAAACTCCTCGCCGAGTACAACGCCAGGGTGGAAACCATACGGCAATCCACCGGCCTTACCGATCCCCTGAAAATCGCCATTCTTACCGGTTACTCGCTTTGTGATGAACTCTACAAGGCGAAGGAAGAATCGTCCCCGCCGGAAAAAGAAGAGACCCTGCAGCGTACTCTGAAACTTATTACCCGCCTTGACCAGGCCATTACAAGGGACAGTCCTGTAAGCGCCCAGGAACTCTACATCTTAAAAAATCCGGTAAAACATTACCAATGGGGCTCTCCAAAATGGATACCCGCCATGCTGGGCCTTGATAACGCTGAAGAAGAACCCTGGGCGGAACTCTGGATGGGCGCCCATCCCGCCGCCCCTTCAATGCTCTGCGCCCAGGGAACGGAAAAAAGCCTGGAGCAGCTTATCGCCGCCGATCCGTCCCGCTATCTGGGGAAGGAATGGGCCGCCGCCGGAACCCTCCCCTTCCTGTTCAAGCTCCTCGCCGCGGCCCGGCCCCTTTCTATCCAGGCCCATCCCGGCAAGGAACAGGCCCGCCAGGGATGGCTGCGGGAAAATGGGCTGGGTATTCCCCCGGACGCGCCGGACCGGAACTACCGGGACGACAACCACAAGCCGGAGATTATCTGCGCCCTGAGTCCCTTTACCGCCCTTTGCGGTTTCCGCCCTCCCCTGGAGATCGATTCCCTCCTCTCCCATTTCTTCGCCAATGCCCCCCTTTCACTGCAAAGCGGCCTTGCCCCCCTTCGGGCGGCCCTGGCAAACACGGGGGAAGGGGCCATGCTTGCCCTGCGGGGTTTTCTGAAGAACCTTTTCGCGGTTCCCCCGGAACTTAGAAAAGAATTGACAGCCTACGCCCTCTCCGTTCCCGCTTCCCCGGAGTTTCATGGTGAAATTTGGTCCCTGATCCGGCGCTTCGCGGAACTCTACCCGGAAGATCCGGGAATCCTCTCCCCCCTTTACCTTAATTTGCTGCGCCTTGAACCCGGCGAGGCTATCTACCTTCCCGCGGGGATTCTCCACGCCTATGTGGAGGGTTTCGGGGTGGAACTGATGGCCAATTCCGATAATGTCCTCCGGGGGGGCCTTAGCTCCAAGCATGTGGATGCGGAAGAACTTATGAGGGTCCTCTACTTCCATCCCTTTTTACCGGAATTGCTTAAACCCCAGGTTCAAAGTCCGGCGGCGGGATTCTCCGGGATCTTTACCTATCCCAGCCCTTGCAAAGAATTTTCCCTTTCGGTCCTCGAAAGCCTGGAGGGGCCCTTCCCCCTCCAGGGCCCGGCGATCATCGTTGTTACCCGGGGCTGTCTCCGCGCCGCCGGGGGAGAGGCCGGGTGGGAACTTACCCAGGGCCAATCGGCCTTTATCCCCCCGGACTCCGCCCTTAACTTTGGGGGAGACTACAGACTCTACGCCGCGTCCCTTCCCCCCGCGGCCCCTGAATCCCGCCAAATTCCATAGGCGGATCCGGTGAATATCCTTGTAGACGCCGATTCCTGCCCCAGGCCGGCCAGGGAATTGATACTCCGGACCGCGAAGCGCCGGGGTATTACCGCTATTTTTGCGGCCAACCGCCTAATTCCCGGTTTAGAGGGGGAAAACGCGGTTATGGAACAATGCCCCCCAGGGGAAGGGACGGCGGATGACCGGATCGTGGGCCTGGCCCTGCGGGGGGATTTGGCGATCACCAGGGACATTCCCCTGGCAAAGCGGCTGGTGGAAAAGGATGTCCATGTGCTGGATGACCGGGGGAGGCTTTACACCAGGGAAAATATCGGGGAACGGCTTTCCCTGCGGAATTTCATGGTGGACCTGGCGGGCAAAGGGTTAAGCCCGGAGCGAAGCGCCGCCTATGGTAAAAAGGAGCTAAAGGCCATGGCGGACAGCCTGGACCGGCTCCTCAGCAGGATCATTCCATCTCCGGGTACAGGGCCCGGATCTGCTTGATATTCGGAAGAATATCAAAAAAAATATCTACCAGTTCAGGATCAAACTTGGTCCCCGAAAGTTTACGAATCTCTGTCAGCACATCTTCCTCTTTCCAGGGGTCTTTATAAACCCTTTTGGAACAGAGGGCGTCATACACATCGGCGATGGCTACGATTCGTCCGGTTAGGGGAATCTCCTGCCCGGCCTTGCCGATTGGCTCTCCGCCGGGACCGGTTTTAATAGGCTTTCCGGTAAACGGATCAACCCAGCCGGGATACCCCGAACCATCCCAGTTTTCATGGTGGGTCAGGGCAATGTCCCGGCAGATGCTGTCCATCTCGGACTGGGAATCGTCAAACAGGCCCGCCCCATAGATCGTGTGGTGCTGCATGATTTTGTATTCTTCCGGGGTAAAACGGGCGGGTTTTTTTAAGATCAGATCGGATATGGCCACCTTGCCCACATCGTGGAGCATGGCGGCCACCTTAAGGGTATCCCGGAATTTTTCCCGCTCCACGCTGTTTACCCCGTGGTGATAGGCCCAGCGTTCATATATCTCCACCGCATAACCGGCAACCCGGTTTACATGGGTCCCGGTTTCCTTGGGATCCCGGAGTTCGGACATTTTGATCATCCGCAGGATCATAGCCCTGGTAGCGTAAGCCCGCTGCAGGACGGCGGTGGCGTTTGACGCAAAATGGGTAATAAGAAATTCATCGTCCTGGGAAAAGGGAATTACATTCCCGTCCGAATCTTTGGAATTGATAACCTGGATAAGCCCCAGGAGCCTGGAATCCGCGGTAATAAGGGGGATGGTAAGGGTGGATATGGTCTTATAGCCGGAAATTTTGTCATAAGTGGAATTGAAAGAATAGGGGGCGCTTTCCGGTATTTGGTACATATCGGGCACGTTGATAAGCTTACCGGTGAGGGCGCAGTAACCTGATATTGATTTTTCATCAATGGGGATCGAAAACACGGAGTAGATCATCTTCTGGCCTTCGGGCAGGGCTTTTTGAATGGTATCGTTCTGGGCATACTTGATGACCAGTTTTTCTACATCCCCGGTTTTTTCCTTTACCCGGTCTTTTACATAGATCGATCCCGCATCGGCATGAACCACATTCCGGGCTTCCAGGAGAATCCTCTCCAGAAGCAGATCCACATCCTGAATTTGGCTTAACTCTGAATCAAGACTCAGGATAGACCGGAAATCCGTCTTCGCGGTTATCATATCAACCGTCAGGTCTCCTTACGGCCCGTGCATTTAATAATATGATAACCGAACTGCGTTTGAACTACGTCTCCCACCGATCCGGGGGAAAGCCGCTTTACGGCGGATTCAAAGGGGGCGACCATCTTTCCGGGGCCGAACCAGCCCAAATCCCCGCCCTTGGATTTTGAAGGACAGGTAGAGTATTCCCGCGCCAGGGACTCAAACTGGGCGCCCTGCTTAACACGCTTCAAGAGATCTTCCGCTAAAGCCCGGTCTTTAACCAAAATATGGCTTGCCCGCCATTCCATACAATTTCTCCTACCCGCATTTTATCTAATAGAGAAGGGAGAAACAAGGTGAAAATCACGGCAAAATCAGGTTATTTTCCCCGGCCTTCCACTGGGCGATAAAATGCTCGTATGCGGCAATGGTGGCGGCCATGGTAATGTCCTGCACACTCCCCCTGCCGTACCAGTCGGCGCCATCCATAATGTAAAGATGCTGAAGCACCCCTTCCAAATCTTCCACCGTACAGGCGCTGTCCGACAGGCGGCGGCGTTCAAGACCCCGGATTTCCTGCTCAAAAATTTCATCGTATTTTTTGTCCCGCCATTCAACCGAAGAAGCCACCTAATCCCCCACGGCATAGTCAATTTGACGGACCGTCTCCCGCATATACCCTGGAAGAAGCAGATTCTCTTTTAGGAACAGGGCGATTTCCCGCCGGCGTATCCAGTTGCCCCGGGAATCAAATTCGTATTCGTAGCGAAAGGCCGCCGCTTCCTCCCCGGAAACAGCGTCCGGGGGAGCCAGGTCCCGCATTCCCGTAAGGAGGCCCCCTTCATCCCATTGAAGACCGTAATCCCGCCCCGCGGCCCAATAGAGGGGCCTGCCAGAGGCGCTGTAAAGCGCGGAAAAAAGCCCCTGATCCCCGGAATACTGCGAAAGGTTTCCCCCGCTTTCGTAGCTATAGTGCCCCCGGTGATCCTCCCCCTCCAGGCCAAGAACGCGAAGCGCCCCTCCGGGATTACCCATTGATCCAACCGGTCCAATTTTAGTTTCAAAGTAGGCGGTAAAATTCCCCCATGGGTCATACCAGGTTTCGGCGATCGAATCCCGGGCCCCGCCGAATAGAACGTAATGAAGCTCATCCCCCCGCCGGACCTCCACCGGTTCCCCAGGAGGAGCTCCCCCAACGGGGAACATCTCCGGAAGACAGGGGCCGGGAAAAAGAACAGACCAGGAAAGGAGGGCCTCCGGCTCTTCAGCCCCGGTTTCCGCCGGTTCTTCCCCGGCCAGTTTTTCTATAGCCGGTTTTTCCCCGGCGGGGGAGAGGATACGCAGTTCCACGATACCCTCCCCCCCGTCATGGCGGATTTCCACCTGGACAAAAACCCGGCCCGCCGGCCCTTCCCCGGTAAGGTCCAGGGGCATGGGGAAAGCAACCAAACGGCCTTCGGAATCCCTGGCCAGGCGGTAGGGGATCCCCCTGTACCGGGACGACGGCGATTCCCGGGGGGGAAGCCCCATATCGCCGGACTCCCCGCCGGCAAGCTCCATGCCGGCAAACTCCCTGCCGCCGGAGTCCCCGGCCCCCGGCCCCTGGGTATTGCCAAGCTCCACGGCAACAAGGACGGCCTCCCCCCTTACCGTAAAGGCATCGGGGGCTATTTCCACGGGCCAGTCCGGCCGCCAGCGGCCGTCCCCGTAGAACGCCTCCACCAGGACCGGTCCCAGGGGAAAAGGAACCGGAGGCGGAGATTCCCCGTCCTGGGCGTAAAGAAAACATGAAAGCAGCAAAAAGATCAAAAAAAGAATCGCAGCCTCCCCATACCGGCCTTTTTCGGACATCCACGGCGGTTTGAAAAAGTCCGCCGTTCTTCCAAAGGCAGAACTTCTGAGCTTGTTCCAAAAGCTGAATTTTTGGAACAGCCTCTTTTGAAAAACCCTCTGGTATAAGCTTATTTTATACGCCCCTTTAAGGCCAGGAGCCAATCGGGAAACCAGCCAAGGGCAAAGGTAACGGGCAGGAGAAGGGCCTGGGTTACCTGGTTCTGCTGGTAGAAAAAGGGCAGAATTTTCAGCGGCATGGTTAAGAAACAGAGGATAAATACCCCGGTCCAGAAGCACTTCAAAAGGAATTCCGGTACATCCCGCCTCCCAAAACTGGGAGCAAAGGCGAGGCGGATACCCCAGACCATGGCGGCGAACCAGAGGGGGTTAACAAAGAGGACATTGATGTTGTGCCAGGTATAATCGTGATCGGAAAAAAAAGTCATAAAGAAAAGAACCAGTCCGATCGAACCAAAAAAAAGTCCCAAAAGACCCTGGACCAGCCCCCAGAAAAAGCCGCCAAGGCTGCGCCTGGTTTCCTTAAAGGCCCGCAGGAATAAGAGAAGAACGGCGATAAAAAGCCCCAGTATCAATTCCCGAATCCACTGGCGGCGGGGCCGTTCCAGCACCGGCGGACGGTTTACCGCCCGGTTCAGGATCTCCACATTCGATACCAGCTTCCGTTCAATTCCCTGAATATCGGTATAACGGAAATCCACTATGTGATCCCCAATCGCCTGGGGTAGAAACATCTCCTGCCAGGCGGTGATAGGCACATCAATATCTTGTCCCATAAGGAAGTTAAGAAGCCAATCCATGAAAGGGGAAAACCAGGTATGCCGCCGGACCTGCTGCCGCAGGGTAAACGGGCTTGGAGCCTCGCCAAAGGCTTCCTTGAACTGCCCCCCCGTGGCAAGGTCCAGAATATCCCGGATCCGGGTAGCGCAGTTATCCTTAAAATGGTGGTAGTAGTAGTTGCGGTTTTCCGGCAGGACGTTGGTTTCCGCGAAACGCCAAACCTCTTCCCTGGTCTCCGGGGGAAGATCCAGGGTATACAGGGTAATATCCCGGTTGTTCATGGCATATAGGTAAAAATTAAGCTCCGCCGGGGAAACCCCGCAGCGGTAATAAAGCCGCCCCATGGCAAAGTTAAAATAGAAATTCTTGCTGTCAAAGGAAAAGATACCGTAATCGTAAAACCGGGATTGGCCGCTTATCGAATCCTCAATGATTAGGCCGATATGCCCCCACCAAAAGTAAAGTTCCGTCCCCGGCCCCATGATCGCCAGTTTGACAGTCAGATACTCCCCCCGCCCCTCCGGGAAGCCCTCCTGGGCCGCGCCGCGAAGGGAAAGAAAGACCGTGAAAAAAACCAAAAGGACCACCCGCAGCCGAAAAGAAACCCGGTTACACATCCGCCTATTCTGTACCGCTTTACCCTTAGATTCAATATACGAATGGGACATGGCATGGCATGGGATGGATAGCGGAGTACCGGTATTTGCTTTTTTCGCCGTGTTTTTAAGGGGGGGCACAGAAGTTCCAATAGCCGGGCTTCCGGCCCCCAAGGCGGGACCTTTTTTGACGCTGCCCCGCCCTCGCTCCAGCCTCCTCGGGCCGCTGCGCGGCCCTGCGGTGGCTTCCGCTACCCCCCCTCCGCGGGGCCGCGG
>JAIRNB010000088.1 GCA_031258265.1 Treponema sp.
GCTTTTATCTTCCCCTATGCCGCGAGTCTGGCCCTGGGCTTCAGGGTTTTGGCCGGGGCGGGCAGGGATCACCTGGCCCTGGTCCTGTCCGTCCTTCCCGTCCTGGGTTTTACCGTAAAGCAGGCCGTTTTTAGCAGCCTCCTGGCCCTGGCTCTGGGGCTGCCAGGGGCGTGGTTTCTTGCCTCCTCCCGGTCCAGTGGGATTCTTCCCCGTTTCCTCCGGGCCCTTTCGGGCCTTCCCTTCGCCCTGCCCCCGATTCTCGTGGTTTTGGGCTTTGTTCTCTTTTTTGGGAACTCCGGCTGGCTTAACCGGGTTATCATGGCCCTGGGCGGCCGTACCGAAGGGCCTTTGCGGATTCTCTACAAACCGGGGGCGATTATCCTGGCCCACGGTTTCTACAACTTCCCCCTGGTTTTACGTTTGGCGGGGGACAGTATGGAAAGGGCGCGGCGGGCCTACCTTCCGGCGGCGGCAAGTCTGGGGGCTTCTCCCTTTAAGGCGGGTTTGACGGTGCTTCTTCCCCTTTCCCTTCCCGGCCTGTCTTCCGCGGCCCTGCTGGTGTTTCTTTACTGTTTCACGAGCTTCGCGGTGGTGCTGGTCCTGGGGGGAGGTCCCGCTTCCGGTACTCTGGCGGTGGAGATATACCGGTATGCGAGGATCTCCCTGGATTACGGGGCGGCGGGAATCCTGGCCCTCTTTGAAACCCTCATCGCATCGGCGGTATTCCTCATGTACATTTTTTTTGAAGGGCGGATAAACCGGATCGGCGCTGCCCTGGACCGGGACCGGCGGATGGACCGGCGCCGGAGTCCGGGTTTCTTCATCGCCCTGGGGCTGTACGGCCTTGTGGTGGCCTTCCTCGTCCTGGGACCCATTCTTTCGATTCCCCTGGAGTCCTTCCTCCAAAAAGCCTCCAGGGCCCGGGCCGCCCGTCTAAGCCTTTACTGGTGGCGGGCCGCCGGAGAAAGAACCCTTCCCGCCCTGGGCCGTTCCCTGGTTCTGGCCTTTTCATCCGCCGGCGTTTCCTGTCTCCTGGCTGTCTTTGCCGCCGCTTCCCTTCTCCGGGGAAATGCTGAGGGAAACAGGGGGAGGATTCCCAGTTTTTTGATTAAGGCCGCCGTGGTTTCTCCCCTGGCCTCCTCGGGAATAGTCCTGGGTCTGGGCTGGCTCATCCTCTACGGCCGGGAACAGGCCAGGTCTTTTTTTTCGGTAATGCTGGTCCACGCGGTTATCGCCTTGCCCTTTGCCTTTAACTCCCTTTCCCAGGGCCTTAAAAGCCTGCCCCCCAACCTGATGAACGCCGGGGCGGTCTTCGGCGCGGGGCCCCTGACCCGGATCTTCAGCCTGGCCCTGCCCGCCGCGGCGCCGGCCCTTCGTTCCGCCTGGGCCTTTGCCGCCGCTATCAGCTTGGGGGAACTTAACGCCGTGATGATGCTGGGAATGGAAGACTGGGAGACCCTGCCCCTGCTCATTTACCGGGCTGTGGGGGCCTACCGCTATGGGGCGGCCTGCGCCGCGGGGACCCTTCTTATCCTCTGCTGCGCCGGACTGTTCCTCCTATCGGAGCTGGGGGTCTCCAAAAAGACCCCATGACCCTGATCCGAGATTTTTTTATTACCAGATACAGGATTCCCCATGGCTCTTGAAATCCGCGGCCTGGAAAAGACCTTTACCGGGGGCTTCCGGCTCTCCATTGACGGGCTGGAGGTCGCCCCCGGGGAAACCCTCGCCCTGACGGGGCCTTCGGGCTGCGGTAAGACTACGGTACTGAACATCATCGCCGGTTTTATCCGGGAAGACCGGGGGGAAATACACCTGGATGGGGAAAATACCGCCGCCCTGCCCCCCTGGAAGAGGGGAATTTCCCTGGTTTTCCAGGACCTGGCCCTGTTTCCCCATCTTTCCGTGGGGGGCAATGTGGCATACGGTCCCTTCCTCCGGGGCCTGCGATCCGCCGAACGGCGGCGGATTGTTGCGGAGGCCCTGGCGGTAGTCAGGCTGCCGGGCTGGGAAAAACGGCGGCCGGATACCCTCTCCGGCGGGGAGCGGCAGCGGGTAGCCATAGCCAGGGCCCTGGCCGCCCGGCCCCGGCTTCTCCTTCTGGACGAACCCTTTTCGAGCCTGGACGCCCCCCTGCGCCGGGAGATTCAGGGGGAATTTGCCTCTATCCGGGCCAATTCCCGGGCCCCCTGCATCTTTGTAACCCATGACAGGGAGGAGGCCGCCCTCCTGGGGGACCGGATCGCCCTTATGGACCAGGGCCGGATCGTGGAGATTGGAACCGGGAGGGAACTCTTCCTGGAACCTAAAACCGCCTTCGCCGGTCGTTTCTTCGGCAGGGGCGCCGTGCTTCCCGCCGCCCTCCTGGGAATCCCCGCCCCGGAGGGGACGGAACTTTTTATTCCCCGGGACGCGCTGAGCCCCCTGGGAGGGCGGGAAAAAAATGCCGGGGATACCGGCGCTTCGCCAATTACCGGCCCCCTGGTGATCAACGCGGCCCTCCTCCGCTCCTCCATTGAAGGCTCCCGGCTTAACCTGGAATTGGAGATGCCGGGGGGAACGATCATCGCCGCGGAGCAGAGCATCCGTGATCCCCCGCCTCCCCAGGGCCGGATGATCCCCTGGGAACTGGACCTGGCAGTTTGCCGCGTTTTGTCCGCAAAATGAGCCTGGGGCTGTCCCAACGCCGGCCGGGTTTTGGGTTTTGGGGCAGCCTTACCATACATGGGGATAATAATTTCCCTTTGGCTCGGTAATGCTAAACGTCTCCCCGGACGGCTCTATCACGTAAAACCCCTTCTTCAGCGCATAGGTCTTTTCACTTTCACTGAAAACCACCCCCGCTATCCCTCCCAAATACTTCCTCTTGTCATCGTGTAAATCCGCATACCGCCGTAACTTCTCCAT
>JAIRNB010000338.1 GCA_031258265.1 Treponema sp.
CGAATATGCTTCGCCGCCTGACGGCCCCTCGGCCTCCGCAATGGCTCTGGTCTTCGTTTCGCGCCCCAGCGTAGCTGGGGGACGCTCATTTCCGCTTTTATATATTGCTGCCTTTAGCTTCCTTAGGGGCCATCGCCTGGAGAAACCTGGAGGCGTGTCAAATAGGGCCGCCCGGAAACTTTAGGGCAACGATGATTAACTTGACGCTAATCATCGTTGCCCTATTATTTTTCTCGTTTTCCTGCGGAAAACGCGCTTTTTCAAAGCGGCGAAAAAACCACATTAAATCAGCGCTGATTTATTCTCGATTGAATAAATCAGCGCTTTCTTAGCCGCCGGACACGCTGCTAAGCCGCCGGCAGAAAAGCCAGTAGAGGGCGCTGGAAAGCCGGTTAAGGGCCATGGCCAGGTCTTCCCCCCGGAAGGACCCGCCCCCGGCGGCTTCTGCGGCAAAAACCCGCAGGGCGCAAAGTTCCGCCTCCCTTATGCGGGTGCGGAGGGTATTAAGCCGCGCCGCCAAGGGGCCCTGCTCCCAGGCCGGCAGGGGGTGGCCGGCAAGGCCAAAGGCCCTGGTTACATCGTGGGTTTGGCGGTGCAGTTCTTCCGCCGAAAGGCCGAACAAATAGGGCATGGTAAAGGGGCTTTCCTTTACCTCCGCCGCCATAATTTGGCGCAGGCAATCCAGCACTTCCCCCAGGGCGGCGCGGTAGAACTGCTCTCCCAGGGAATCGGCAAGAACCTGGGCTTCAACGATCTCCGCCTCCAGAGAATCAATAAGGCCCCGGAAACGAATCCGTTCTTTGGTTTTGGGGACCATTTTGTCCCCCGAAAGGCTTGTCATCATCATTATCTGTTATGGTAATCCAGCAGTACAAACAGGGCCAGCCCCAGAGCCTGGACAATCCCCAGGGCGGTGAAGGTTCCGGCAAAGCCAAAATACCGGTAACAAAGACCGCCCCCCGCGGAACCAACGGCGCTTCCGATGGAAAGGAGCATTTCGTGGATGGCTAAATTCTTTCCGGGGTTTCTTCCGGTGGCGCTGGAATGAAAGATACTGTTGTTATAACAGCAGGAATGGACAAAACCGTAAACAAAAATAATGACGAAGTAAAACGGTATCATGTTCCCCGCCGGCAGAAAGGACAGGGCGCAGAAGACCAGGGCGGCCTGGACCAGGAGAAACCAGCGGCGGTTAAAATGCCAAAAGGTGATCCGGGCAAGGACGGTAAAACCGGCAAGGCCGGAGACACAGCGGATAAAAAGGACCATCCCCGCCGTCCGCTCCGTATAACCCAGGCCGTCCCGGATGTGCAGGGCTACGATGTTGCTTAGGACCCCGATAAAACAGTTCGTACAAAAGGCCCCAATCCAGCCCCGGTAACGGAACCAGTCCATGGCTTTTTCCTTGGCCGATGCCAGGGGGGCTTTGGGGACGGGCCTCCGCCGCTTCCCCGCCGCCCCGGCGGAATTTTCTTCCGTCTTTCCGTCCTCCTGTATGCTCCCCGGACTCCGGGCCGCCGCTTCCCGCCGGACAACCAGGACAAGGATGGCGAAAACCAGGGCGTAACCAAGATTGGCCGCCAGAAAACACAGGCCGCTGCTTATGTGGTACAGGGCGCCGCTGACGGGGGGCCCTAAAAGGTTGCCGCTCATCCAACTGCGGTTAAAAATAGAAATATCCCGGTTTAGGGCCTTGTTATCCAGGCCCCCGGTGAACCAGGCCATTAGGGGGGGCCAGAAAAGTCCCGTCCCCCCCATAACTATGATGTAGGCCAGGGCCGCCAAAAGGGGAGTTCCGGCCTGGCTTAATGCCAGGGAGGACAAAAAAACCACCGCCACCGCCGGGGGAATTATCCGGGCGGGGGAAACGGTGGTTCCAAAACGGTGGTACAGGTTGCAGCACAGGAAGTAACTGAGGGAACCCCCGGCCAGATAGGTCCCTACCTGGGCAGGGTCAAGGCTGAAACGGTCGGTTAAAAGGTACACCAGGGAAAAGCTGAGGATATTGCCGGAGAAACTGAAAAAAAAGGAGGCCCCAAAAAGAAGCCCGTTCCTGCCGGGCCGGCGGCCGGTTCCTGTCCCGCCGGGGGCCCTGCGGAAAAGTCTGAAGGACGAATTGGAACGCCTATTAAAAAAACTCACAAATTTTTCCGGCGTCCCGGGGACGCGGCCTATATGGCTTTAAGGGCGCTGATGTCGCTGATTATAGATTCCCCTGACTCCCGCAGGCTTGAAGATTCGTTTTTTACCCTGGAGATAAGCTTATTGATCTCCTGGAGGGAACTCATCACCTGGGCGCTGCCGGCGGTTTGTTCCTCCATGGCCCCCTTGATCCGTATTTCTTCGTTTTTCACCAGGTTGATCATCTCTACGATGGCGTTAAACTGGCTCTCCGCCTGAATAGAAGAGTGCTTTGAATTTTCGATCAGGGTCTTAATGCTTTTCAGGCTGTTCTGAATCTCCACCGCCTGCTTACCTGAATTATCCGCCAGCTTTCGTATTTCCCCGGCCACCACCGCGAAACCCTTGCCCACCGCCTCCCCGGCATGGGCGGCTTCAATGGCGGCGTTCATCCCCAGGATGCTGGTCTGGTCCGCAATGTCCCCAATGACGCTGCAGGCGTCGATTAACTCATCCGCCTGAACGGAAACATCGCCGATAAGTTCGGCGATCCGGTGGAAGCGGGTCTTACCGTCCTGGGAGGACTCGTTTAACTTGAGTACCGTTTCGGCGTTCTTTTCCAGGGTGGAATGGATACCCTCGGTCCCTTCCACCATCTTTTCGATCCGGGCGGTGGACGAAAACACATAGTTGGCGGTTTCCGTGATGTTCACCGAAAGGGAACTGATTCCCTCCAGGTTCTTGTGCAGTTCCTCCAGGGTATGATCATAAACCGCATTCAGCCTTTGCCGGGTTGAACTTTCACTCTGCTCGGCGGCTACTACCTCCATGTAATGGACGCAGTTTTCCGGCTTGTTAAGGTCGTTGAAAATAGCCACCGCCATCTGTTCGCAGCTCCGGTAACCGCAGGCCCCGCAGTTGAGGATATGGCTGGCATCGGTCTTATGCAGCCTGATGTATATCTCCTCTACCTGCTGCTGGTTAGGTTCGTGAACCAGGCCCTTAAAGACAGCGGAACGATCCACATAACCGCGGCTGTAGAGATCCGGCGCCCAATACTTGTTCAGCATTTTTTCGAGCTTCTTTTTGCCCAAACGCTGCCTTATGCGGCCCCCCTTCTGGTACTTTGCCCGGGCCGCCTTTTGGCGTTTCTCCACCAGGAATTCCACGTCATCCAGGTGTTTGGTGCGGTTCCGGGTCCCCGGTCCGCCGTTACAGCCCATGCTGCAGTTAAGACAGTCAATAAGCTGATAAACCGGGGCATTCCCCGTCTCAATGGCCCGGGAAAGATGGGCGAAGTAGTGGTATACCTCGTTTACCCCCTCGATCTTGCGGGTACGGCTCATCACATCCTGATCATAACGCTGTACGGTTCGCATAAGCCCGCCGGGGGAGGAAAACAGCACCGCCCGTTCAGCGGGGGGGTTATCGTATTCCACTTCGGGATACCGGGCCACGTCAATGCCCTGGGCGTCCATATAATCTTCCAGGGAACGGAAGGTTACGTTGTAGTCCCCCAGCTTGCAGGCGTCAAACTCCCGGCGTTTGGAGTAACAGGGGGAGATAACGGCTATCCTGTGGTTTTGATATTCGGTGTAAAAGCGGCGGATCATCTTCATGGTGTGCATCATGGGACTGTCCGCGGGGGCCAGATAGGGGATCAGCTCCGGCCGGTACATTTCGATGAAGGACACCAGGGTGGGACAGGGCTGGGCGATAACGGTCTTGGGCTTGGCCTTTTTCATGTACTCAATGTAAGACTTAACCGTAAGTTCCGCCCCCAGGCTGACATCAAACAGCGCCTTAACCCCCAAAGATTTAAGGTAGCCGTTCAGGTTAAGGTAATGCCCCTTAAAACTGGCCGCCGATGCGGGGGCCACAATGGCAATCATGGGGACCCCCTTTTTAAGGTCCGACATAAAGCCGTCAAAATCGTCAAGACCAATCCGGGCGCCGTGGGTACAGGCGGTAATACATTCGCCGCAGCCAACGCAGAGATCGCTGTGGTGATCCACGATTTTCCCGGAACCATCGTTGCACATCTTGGCGGGACACACCGCGATACAACGGTGGCAGTTCACACATTTGTCTTCCAAAACCTTGATAATGGGACGAAGGGTAGAGACGATTTCCATTCGCATAGTAATACAAAATTTCCATAATTTTGACAAGAGAGAGGTTTTTCCCGGACCGGAAACCGGCGAGGTTTAACCGGCTATCCCGGCGCCGGCGCGGAAGGCTTTTTCCAGATGAGCGTCCCAGGATTGCTCCCTGGCGGCCGTCTCCCGGCTGGTGGCGTCCAGGATAAGGAGATCCTTTGTTTTTACCCGGTCGTAGAGTCTGTCATCCAGCAGCACTTTTTTTATTGCGTCAAGGATACCGGTGCGGTTGAAATACTCCATGGTATTCCCCGCCGAAAGGATGTAAAGACCCTTTTCAAGCCGTTTCATCGATCTACCTGGTTTGCCCGCATTAGTCCTGGCAGCACAGATGCCCCCGGTCCCTTTAGCGGCGCTTTCCCCGTAGGCAAAACCGTAGGTCCACACCCGGTCGAACCAGCCTTTAAGTTTTGCCGGTACATCGGACCAGAACAGGGGGGAAATAAAGACAATAGCGCCGCTGGCGTTGATCTTCTCCTGTTCCCGGGCCACATCGTCGGGGACGGGGAGATCGTCCCGGTAATAAGCTTCCCTGAGGTATTCCCCTTCGCTCAGCTCCGGCCTGAAATCCATTTTATAAAGGTCCGAGAGGATGAACGTGTGTCCCGCGCTTTCAAGGCCCCGGATAAAGCTGTCCCGAATCTTGGCCGTGAAGGAGTCCTCGCTGGGATGGGCATAGATGATCAATACTTGCATAAACACCTTTCATAAAACCGGCACATGGGGGTCTGCGGCTTTCGTTCAAC
>JAIRNB010000178.1 GCA_031258265.1 Treponema sp.
ACGCGGAGGACTTTGAGGGCAAGGTGGTTTCCCAGGCCGCCCGGCAGGTATTCACCAAGGAAGTGGAATTCCGCATCGAAGAATAAGTGTCCCCCATACCGGTTTTAGTCCTCTTTGGCCCCACCGCTTCGGGTAAAACGGAGATTCTTAGCCGTCTTGCCGCCCGTATAGGGGGAGGGCCCTGGGGGGGGCTGGAACTTGTATCCGCCGATTCCATGCAGGTCTACCGGGGTATGGATATTGGTACGGCCAAACCTTCCCCGGAAGAACGGCACCGCATTCCCCACCACCTTATTGACATCCGTGATCCCGGCGAACAGTTTAACGCCGGGGAATTTGTGCGGCTGGCCGATGAGTGCTGCGGCCAAATTGCCGGCCGCGGCGCCCTCCCCGTGGTATCCGGGGGTACGGGCTTTTACTTGAAGAACTTTATCCTGGGACTCAGCGAGGCCCCCCCGTCGGACCGGGGTATCCGCGCCGCCCTGCGGGAGGAGCTGCGGAGCCGGGGTCCGGGGGCCCTGATGGAGGAACTTTCCCAGGTTGACCCCACCAGCGCCGCCCGGATACACCTGAACGATGAATACCGGCTCCTCCGCGCCCTGGAGGTCTTTCGTTTAAGCGGCCGGCCCCTTAGTTCTTTCAAGAGCGGTCCCAGCGGAACTGTGGAGGAAGAACCTGGCCGGGGGGGGCGGTACCGTTTTCTTATTGTTGGTCTGCGCCGGGGGCGGCAGGAACTCTACCGCCGGATCGATGAACGCTGCGCCCGGATGTTCCGCGCCGGACTGGCCGCTGAAGTAAGGGGCCTTGTGGAACAGGGCTATGGACCTGGGGACCCGGGGCTGCGGGCCATTGGGTACCGGGAATTTTTTATTCAAACCGGGGAGGAAATCGAAGGGGCCGCCGCTTCCCCCCGGCCTTTCCGGCTTGCCACGGACCTGGCGGCGGTGGAAGCCCTGGCGGCCCAAAACAGCCGCCGTTACGCGAAACGGCAGATTACCTACTTTGCATCGATCCCCCAGGTCCGCTGGATAGACCTGGGGGATCGGGGGGGGGACCCGGCGGAACAGATCCGCACCATGGCGGCGGATTTTCTGGCCCGGCCATGATCCCCGGCAAAGCCCCGGTTTAGCCGGGGCCCTTCAACGATGATGCGGAGCGCCGCGGGTAAAAATGCGATAACAAAAATGTTGACAATTCCAGGGAAATGACATAACATCTTCGTGCTGGACTTGTCCGCCAAGGGCGGCGGGGAGGGGGAGTTTTTGTACATAAAAAAAGACGGCTTTTTTTACGAATTTAGCAAGAACAGGGCGCTTTTTTTTATGGCCGCCCCGGCGGTTATTCTGATAGTAGTGCTCCAGTACATGCCCATGGCCGGCCTGGTGCTGGCCTTTAAGAACTACCGTTTTAATCTGGGTATCTTCGGCAGCCCCTGGTACGGCCTTAACAACTTTCGTTACCTTTTCCAGTCCGGGACCGGTTTTCTTATCACCAAAAATACTTTCCTCTACAATCTTGTCAATCTGTTTACATCCCAGGCCCTGGCAATCGTGGTGGCGGTTTTTATCTCCGAACTATCGGGGAGGGTGTACAAGCGGTTCTGCCAATCGGTGATTTTCCTGCCCTACTTTATTTCATGGGTCATCGTGGGTACCTTTGTTTTTAATATTTTTAATTATGAAACGGGGGTTATGAACAGCGTTTTAAAGTCCCTGGGCCTGGAACCGGTAAATATGTACGGCATGCCCTATGTATGGCCCGTTATTATATGTATTTTTAATTCCTGGAAGTGGGTAGGTTACAATTCGATTATTTTTATCGCCTCTATTACCGCCATAGACCCCCAGTGTTTTGAAGCCGCCGATATTGACGGGGCCAATATTTTTCAGAAAATCTGGTATATCACCTTTCCTTCGATTAGGCCCACCATTATCATTGTGCTGCTCCTCCAGATGGGCCGTATCCTCCGGGGGGATTTCCAGATGTTCTATCAGATAGTGGGAAACAACGGCCAGCTTTACAACGCCACCGATGTGATCGATACCTATGTGTTCCGTTCCCTGGTTTCCAACGCGAACCTCGGCATGACCGCCGCCGCGACGCTGTACCAGTCGGTCCTCTGTTTCATTACCATCATGGTGGTAAACCAGATCGTAAAAAAAATAGAAGCGGACTATTCGCTTTTCTAATTCGGAGGAAAGATGACCGCCCAGGTACATTACAAGATTAGGACCACCCCCAGCTCCAGGGTCTTTAATATTATTGGCTGGATCACTATTACCGTTATTACCCTGGTATGTCTTTTGCCTTTTATCCTGCTCATCTCCGGTTCCTTTAGCTCCGATCAGGCGATCCGTTTTTACGGTTACAGCATACTTCCCCGGGATTTTACCCTGGAAGCCTACAAGGTGGTTTTCAAATACCCTGAAAAGGTGGCCCGGGCCTATGGGGTAAGTATTTTTATCACCGTTGCCGGGACGGTATGCGGGCTTTTTCTCCTTACCATGACCGCCTATGTGATCAGCCGCAAGTCCTTTAAATACCGGAATGTCCTTTCCTTCTTTTTTTATCTTACCACCCTTTTCAACGGCGGTATGGTCTGTACCTACATCTTCTATATCCGGTATCTGCACCTAAAGGACAGTTTTTTGGCGTTGATTCTGCCGGGGATGTTCAATGTGTTTTACCTCTTAATCATGCGGAGCTTTGTCACCGCCATACCCCAGGCCCTGATCGAGTCGGCAAAGATCGACGGCGCCGGGGAGTTTAAAATCTTTGTCCGGATTATACTGCCCCTGCTTCCTTCGGGTCTTGCGACTATCGGGCTTTTCATGGCCCTGGAATACTGGAACGACTGGTACAACGCCATGTTGTACATCAATACCACCGCCAAATATCCTTTACAGTACATGCTCTACGATCTCCAGATGCAGGCCCAGTCCCTGGCCCAGATCGCCAGCCAGGTGGGTATACGGGTTGAAAATTTACCCACCAATTCCCTAAAGCTTGCCATGGCGGTGGTAACTACCGGTCCCATTGTGCTTCTGTACCCCTTTGTGCAGAAGTACTTTATCAAAGGGGTGACTATCGGTTCGGTAAAGGGCTGACGTCCTGTTGCGTTTGCGGGTTCTTGTTTTGTTAGACGGGTTTTAATGGGGTCCGCCTGTGAAGCTGCCGGCTTTGCGGACAGACACTAAATATAAGTTATGGAGGATGACAATGAAGAAGTTTTTTGAAGCGGCGGCAGCCGCGCTGCTGCTCTTGGCCTTAGCGGGCTGCGCTAAAAAGGCGCCCGCCGTTTCCGGGGATTCCGGCGGCCTTGATACCTCAAAACAGGTTGAGCTTTCGCTGTACGTTATTGGGGTGGAACCCCCAAAACAGGCCGAACTCTATGAGAATTTTAACAAGATGTCGCTGGAAAAGCTTAACGCGACCCTCAAGGTAAACTGGATCGGCTGGGCGGAGTACCCCACCAAATACCCTGTGCTTTTTTCTTCCGGCGAGGCTTTTGACATGAGTTATGCCGCCACCTGGCTTAACTTTGCGTCCCTTGCCCAGCGGGGGGCCTTTAAGGAACTGGACGAGCTGTGGCCCGCGTACGCCCCCAAGAATTATGCCCGGCAGTCCAAGACTGCCCTGGGACAGGCCACGGTAAACGGACAGCTTTACTGTATCCCCACTTTGCAGGCTACCTATTCCGCCTATGGACCTGTACACCGAGCGGATTTGGCGACCCCCTACGGCTGGGACGGCAAGATGGACAACTTTGAAGACCTGGAAAAATTCCTGGAGATCGTCCACGCCAATAACCCCGGCATTGAACCGTTCCAGGTCTACCAGTCCGGTTCCGAAGCGGATGATAACTATATCTACTATGACGGGATGTACGCGATCAAAGGTTCTACCAATGACTTCTTCTTTTTTGATCCCCGGGAATCGAATCCAAAGCTCTTTACCTGGTGGGAGTATGGCAAGGTGCGGGATTTCCTGACCATGATGAAACGCTGGAATGACAAGGGTTATATTTATAAATCCGGTCTTTCCGATCCCGACAGCGAGAAATTCCGCAACGGAAAGAGCGCCGTTTTTTTTCACAACATTGATGCCTGGGAAGGACAGTACCGGGACCATCCGGACTGGGATGTCCGCTGGAATAACTTTGTGGCCGATGTTTCCAACATGAGTTTTACCCAGGACGCTCTGGCCCTCCCCACCACCGCGAAGAATCCTGAACGGGCCCTGGCCCTGTACGAGCTTATCACCAATGATGAGCAGATGTTCCGGACCTTCTTCTACGGCGTAGAGGGCAAGAATTATGAACTGGTGATCGAAGGGGGGCAGACCCAGATACGGACTCTTAATGTTGATGATTACAGTTTCTCTAACCTCTGGGCGGCCCGGACCAATGAATTTGTGCTTCCCGTGGTGGGGGCTCCCCCCGATCTTAAGGAACGGAAAGCCGCCTTTGATGCGTATATCAAGGACGGCGTTAAGTCCCAGCGCTTCCGTTCCCTGGTGATCGACACTACTTCTGTGGAAACTGAATACGCCGCCTGCATCGCCATTCATCAGCAATACTGGTGGCCCCTGGAGTTGGGTTATGTTGATCTGGAAAGCGGCCTTAAAGCTTACCAGGATAATATGAACGCCGCGGGTATTGAAAAGGTCCGCGCCGCGCTGCAGAAGCAGCTTGATGATTATGTAACGTCCCACTAAGGAATAATGTATGAAGCTCATCATCAGTAATCCTGGGAGAATCCGTGAGGAACGGTCCCTTTCCGCGGAGAAAAAGGGCAGCCGTCCGGGGCCGGTCTTGTCCCTGCCGGATACGCCGGATTCAACCGATCAGAGTATGCTGGGTTTTGGGGCGGCCCTTACCGAGGCGGCCTGTATTATGCTC
Source organism: Treponema sp. (assembly GCA_031258265.1). Classification (GTDB taxonomy): domain Bacteria; phylum Spirochaetota; class Spirochaetia; order Treponematales; family Breznakiellaceae; genus JAISFT01. The sequence goes on from JAIRNB010000178.1 coordinate 4,901, forward strand.
CGCCGCATGGATGAGGACTCGCGGGAATCCCTTTTAAGGGAGATCTATGCTCCCGGCGAAGGTAATTTTTCCGTCGGCAGGATCTGTGCCGGGGCCAGCGATTACGCGGAACAGCCTTACGACTTTGCCCCCGTCCCCGATGATATGGAGATGCGCCACTTTGACGCCTCCCATGATGATGAGCATATTCTTCCCGTGCTCCGTTCCGCCAGAAACTACAATCCAGATCTTTTTCTCTATGCCTCCCCCTGGTCTCCCCCCGGCTGGATGAAAACATCCGGCCAGGCCCAGGGCGGCTGGATGCGGATGAAGTACATCAATGCCTATGCCCTGTATTACCTTAAATTTTTGCTGCACTATGAGAAGGCGGGGGTCCGTATTAACGGTCTTACCCCGCAGAACGAGGCCGAAACCGATCAGGTTTCCAGGATGCCCGCCTGCCTGTGGCATCCTGAGTTTGAAACGGCCTTTGCCCTGGAAATGCGGAGGCTCCTCGATGAGAACGGTTTTCGGGATGTAAAAATTTGGCTTTTGGATCATAACTTTATCATGTGGCGGCGGCCCTGTTTCCAGATGGACGATCCCGCGGTCAAGGCCGCCTGCGCGGGGGTCGCCTGGCACCCCTACGAGGGGCATCCGGAAATGGTTTCCTGGTTCCGGTCCCGGCACGGTGAATGTGAAAATCACTGGACCGAGGGAGGGGTAGTGCCCATCGATCTGACTGCCATCAGAAAGCAGTATTCCATGGGGGATCTGGCGGCGGGTTTTATCCAGGTTATCAATGCCGGCTGCCAGTCCATTACCGTATGGAATCTGGCTCTGGACGGCGGGGGTTATCCCAATATTGGGCCTTTTAATTGCCGGGGTACCGTGGAGATCAGCCGGGACGGCAAGACGGTGAAGCGTTCCGATGAATTTTATGTGTTGCAGCATTTTTCCCGCTATATCAAGCGGGGCGCCCTGCGGATCGTCCTGGAAAAACTGGCCCTGCCCCGGAACTTTGAGGCCGCCGCGTTCAGAAACCCTGATGGATCCAGGGTGCTGCTTATCTCCAATACCGAGACCTTTGATTCGGATCTCCTTATCCGGGACGGGGACCGGGATATTCCGGTCCGCGTATTAAGGGAATCGGTCAATACCGTTCTGCTGTAAAACCCGGCGGTAGAAAGTTTTACTTGCCAATGGATGCCCCGGTTTGGCCGCTTTATGCGGCCAAGCTTTCGCTTGGCCGGCCCGTAACAGGCAACCGCAGGTTGTGTATTAAACAATGTGGCATGGCCTAGCGCCAAGTGATGCCCCAAAAGAGACTAATGCGCCTGTATATACGGGGGGGTAGCGGAGTAGACCGCAGGGGCAAACCTGGGTAAACCTTGGTTTACCCTGAGGGTTTGGCACGAGGACTACGGAGCGAGGGCGGGGCCGGGATGAAAAAAGGCGGCGCGTTGGAACCTGACTCCCGGCTTTCGGAATTTTTCTGCCCCCCCCCACACAATATAAAATAAATGTCCCTGTCCTGCCGGAATCCCGGCCTCTGTTGCGGAAAAGGCTTATAAGGTCTATAGTGATTGACGACTATATTAGTCAAAAATAGCGGAAAAGGCGGGGTTTTGTCTTTTTGAAAGGGCGGGAGGCCCTATTCCCCCGCTGTCCTAAAATCGCCGCCGGGCCAGGGACGGGCCGCCGTTTCGAGAGGGGAAAGATGCAATCGACGCAATCATTGGGAATTAATATCGGGTCTACTAGTCTTAAAATGGCGCTGGTTGAAGGGGGAAGGCTTGTCTGGAGCGCTTCCGTACCCCATGAAGGGGATTTTGCCGCGGCTGTACGGACTCTCCTGAGTCAGGGGAAGATTGCGCCGGGGACTCCGGCCCTGGTGACCGGGAACGAGGGCCGTTTCATGTTTGATGTTGCCGGCACCCTGGAGCCCCTTTGTGTGGAGGCGGCCCTGCGGGCCCTGGAACTCAAGGCCGACGCGGTGGTGAGTATGGGGGGGGAGGACCTGGTGGTTTACTCCCTGGATGCGGCGGGGAAGATTGTCAACAATTTTTCCGGTAATAAGTGCGCCAGCGGGACCGGGGAGTTTCTTAAGCAGCAGCTTGCCCGGATGGACATGACTTTGAACGACATTGACAGGGTTCCCGACGACGCCAAGGTTTACCCCCTTTCCACCCGCTGTTCGGTGTTCATGAAAAGCGACTGCACCCACCGGTTGAACAAGCGGGAGGCCACCAAGGACGACATTGTTCTTTCCCTTTCCGATGTGATGGCGGTTAAGGTTATTGACTTCCTCAAGCGGGCTAAACTGAGTTCCGGCCGGGTGGTGTTGACCGGGGGAATCACCCTGAACCGTCATATTATCCGGTTTATCCGGGAAAAGGCCCCGGGGATCGACTTTGTTATCCCGGAAAGCGCCCCGGTCTTTGAGGCCCTGGGGGCGGCGGTGCTGGCCCCGGAAAACGGAAGCCCCCTGCCCGCGGCGGAGCGGCTTCTTAAACCCAACGAAATCCGCTTTGGAACCCTGGGGGCTTTGAAGAACTGGGCCGCCAAGGTGAAGAGTTTTGAAAAGCCCGGCGGCAAAGTCCGGGCGGAGCGGGCCTACATTCTGGGGGTGGACGGGGGTTCTACCACCACCAAAGCCTGTCTGGTGGATATGGAGACCGATGAAATTGTGGCCAGCCACTACGGCCGCACCCACGGGGACCCGGTAAAAGCCCTGAAGGAGTGCCTGGGGATCATCCAGGAGAAGGTGATCGCCGACACGGGGGACAGGAAAATTGACATTCGCCTGGTTTCCACCACCGGTTCCAGCCGGGAGATTCTGGGGGTCTTTCTGGAAACGCCGGGGGTTTACAATGAAATTATCGCCCATTCGGTGGGGACCACCTACTTTGACGGCGGGGTGGAGACGATCTTTGAGATTGGCGGCCAGGATGCCAAGTATGTCCTCCTGAAAAACGGGGTTCCCATCGACTATGCCATGAACGAAGCCTGTTCCGCGGGGACCGGTTCTTTCCTGGAGGAGTCCGCCTCCGGGGACCTTTCTATCCATTCCGCCAAGGATATTGGGCCTATCGCCATCCGGGCGGACGCGCCCTGCAAATTCGGGGAACACTGCTCCGCCTTTATCAACAGCGATATTCGCAAGGCGGTACAGCAGGGGGCCAGCCGGGAAAATATTACCGCCGGTATCGCCTGTTCTATCGTGTCCAACTACCTGAACCGGGTGGTGGGGAACCGCAGCATTGGGGGGAAGGTTTTCCTCCAGGGCGGGGTTGCCAAGAATCCCGCGGTGCCCCTGGCCTTTGCCATGCTCCTGGACAAGGAAATCCTGGTGCCCCCTTCGCCGGAACTCATGGGCTGCTTTGGGGTTGCCCTCCTGGCGAAACGTAAGATGGCCGACGGGCTGCTGGCGGAAAAAATCGTAGACATTGACGAGCTTCTTAGCCGGGAGATAGGTTACGAGCGGGTCTTTACCTGCGGGTCCTGCGAGAACCGCTGCCCCATTCAGGTTTTGAACGTGGGGGGGCGGAAGTATATGTTTGGGGGCCGCTGTAACAAGTACACCAACATGCGGAAGGCCCTTAAAGATGTGCCGGTCTTTGACTATGTGGAAAAGCGGCAGAGGATGCTTTTTGAAGAATTTGCCGCGCCTTTCGTTGCCCCTGTAGAAGGGGGGGGAGCCCCCCTCGCTCCAGCCGCCGCCGCGTCTTCCGCTACCCCCCCAGCGGGGGATACCCCCGCAACGCCCCCACATTCTCCGGCGCGCGCCTATGTGGTCGGTATTCCCCGGGCATTTTCGGTTCATACCCTTTACCCCCTGTATTCGTGGTTCTTCTATGAGCTGGGGATTAGAACCTTCCTTTCCACCGAAGTGGCCCACGCGGGGGTGGCCCGTTCCGAATCCACCTACTGTTTCCCCGCGGAGATTGCCCACGGCGCGGTGCAGGACTGCCTGGACAAGGGGGCGGACTATGTGCTGCTCCCCCACTTTAGGGACATGCCCAGCTACGAAGAAAAAGTCCACGCCAATTTTTGTCCTATTACCCAGAGTCTTCCCTATTACATCGAAAAAGCCTTCCCCGATGTGGACAAGAAAAAATGGCTTCCCATGGTGGTAAGTTTTAAGTTTGGGGACGGCAAGGCCCTGGAGCTTTTTACCGAAACCACCGCCCGGCTGGGGATAGGGCCGGAGGAAACCAGGGCCGCCTTTGAAAAGGCCCTGGCCAGGCAGCGGGCCTACTTTGACGCGGTGGAAAAGATGGGCCGGGAGGCCCTGGAGGAGGCCCGCAGGGCGCGGCGGCCGGTGATCGCGATCCTGGGGCGGCCCTACAATGCCTTTACCCAGGAGGCGAACATGGGAATCCCCCGGAAATTTACTACCCGGGGTTATTCTATTGTTCCCTTTGATATTCTGCCCTTCCGGGAGGAGGGAATCTTTGACAATATGTACTGGTACTACGGCCAGCAGGATGTTAAGGCCGCCCGGCTCCTCAAAAAAGAAGACAATATTTACCTTACCTATGTTACCAATTTTTCCTGCGCCCCGGATTCCTTTATCCTCCACTATATCAAGTGGGCCATGGGGCAAAAACCTTTCCTGGTGCTGGAACTGGATTCCCACTCCGCCGATGCGGGGGTGGATACCAGGGTAGAAGCCTTCCTGGACATCATTGACGGCTACCGGATCAAAAAAGGGGAAATTGAAGGGGAACGTTACGATAACGGCTGGCGTTTTATCAGTGAAAAGACCGCCTCCGGTTCCTTTGATCTGCGGCTGGACAATGTTAAAACCGGGGAGAAGCTGCCTATTGCGGGGAACAAGCGGGTAAAGGTGCTGCTCTCCAACATGGGGGCTATTAGTACCGAATATATGGGGGCCGCGGTAAGGCAGCTTGGGATCAACGGGGAGGCCCTGCCGGTGGCCACCGCGAAAACCGTGCAGCTTGCCCGGGCCCATGCCTCCGGCAAGGAATGTGTCCCCAGCCACTTGGTTTTGGGCAGCGCCCTGCAGTTCTTCTTTGGGGAAAAGTACCGCAAGGATGAAATTTACCTCCTCTTTGTGCCCATCACCACCGGGCCCTGCCGTACCGGCCAGTATTATATATACTATGAGAATCTTTTCCGAGACATGCGGCTGGAAAATGTGGTGGTCTTTATCCTTTCCGCGGATAATTCTTATACCGAACTGGGGCCCGGCTTTGCCAAGGAGATGTGGAAGGGCCTGGTGCTTTCCGACTACCTCAAGGATATTCAAACCAGCCTTAAAGCCCTGGCCCGGGACCCGGCGCGGGCTTTGGCGGATTATGAGAAATCCTGGCGGCATGTCATGGACGCGGTGGAGCATAAACCCAAGGAAATTTGGAAGGCCCTTAAACAGGTGGCCCTGGATGTCAAAAAGATACCCCTAAAACGCAGTCTTGCTTCCTGCCCTAAGGTGCTGGTGGTGGGGGAAATCTACGTGCGGCGGGACGATTTTGCCGTAGGGGAATTGACGGACCTGATGAGCCAGCGGGGGATAGTAGTAAAAGTGGCGGGGATTTCCGAGTGGATTCACTACCTGGATTTTGTCCGGGAGTACGCCCTTAAAAAGCTTATCGCCCTGCGGAAACCGGGCCGGCGGATCTTCTCCAAGCCCTGGCGGGACCTAAAAAAACTGGGCCTGGAGGAATGGTGGAAACATTCGGTGGAAAAACGGATCATCTCCATCCTGGAACCCACGGGCCTGGTCCCGGAGACTCCCCACGACATGCGGGAGATTATGAAATACACCGAGGAACATTTTGTAAACCTGGAATTGAATTCGGAGATCGCCGTATCCTCCGGCTCCGCCGCCGCCGCCATGGCCCACGGCTATTCGGGGATTGTAAACATCAGCCCCTTCGCCTGTCTTATTGGCCGGGTTATCGAGGGGCTTTTTACGCCCTGGGCCCGGGAGCGGAACTATCCCACCCTTTCGGTGGAGGTTGACGGGAATCTCCTGCCCCCCAATATCGTCAACAAGTTGAATATTTTCATGGTAAATGTGCTTAGGTTTAAGGGGGAGGGCGATTTGTCCGGCCTGGTAGACCCTGCCGGCGGGCAGAACCTTGTGGAGGGCAGCGCCCGGCGCTTTAGCCCCGGGGGAACCGCCGCGCCGGAACCGGAAAAAACAGCGGTGGGGGAGTAACGGAACAGGAAAATGCAGCGTTTACAAAAAAGCATCGACGCCCTGATGGGGTCCTACAGTTCCTTCGGCCTGGTTAACCATTCCGGGGCCGTTAATCTGCCCAGCCGGGAAAGTATCGATGATATTCTTCAGGGCCTGGACGAACTGATCTTCCCCGGTTTCCGGGAGAATCAGATCCTGGATCACGACAACCTAAGCCTTATCACCGGGGAAAAGGTGAACCACCTGGCCCGGGAATTGATCCGGGAAGTGGAAAAGAGTCTTGCCTTTGCGGCGAGAATCAACGGCCTGGGCGGGGAGGAGAGGGTCCTTGATCCCGGCTATATTCCCAGCTTTGCCTCCAAGGCCGCCCCCTGCGGCAGCGAGGGATGCCATGCGGCGGCGGAGCTTGTTGTGGAGGCGTTCTTCGAGGAGCTTCCCCGGATTCGGGAGGCCCTGAGCCTGGACATGCGGGCCGCCTTCCGGGGGGACCCCGCGGCTAAAAGCTATGAAGAGGTGATGCTTTCGTATCCCGGCTTTTCCGCCATTACCATACACCGGCTGGCCCATTTTTTCTGGCAGGCCGCCGTCCCCCTAATCCCCCGGATGATGAGCGAACTGGTTCATGGCAGGACGGGGATCGACATTCATCCCGGGGCCGACATCGGGGAGTCCTTTTTTATCGACCATGGCACGGGGGTGGTGATTGGGGAAACCACGATCATCGGCAAGAATGTGAAGCTCTACCAGGGCGTTACCCTGGGGGCCCTCTCCGTGAAGAAAGAAGAGGGGAACCGCAAGCGGCACCCTACTATCGAGGACGATGTGACCATCTATTCCAATGCCACAATCCTGGGCGGCGATACGGTGATCGGCCGGGGCAGCACCATTGGCGGCAACGTGTGGCTGGTTTCCTCCGTGCCGGCGGATACCATGGTCTATACCCGCGCCGGAGAGCAGCTGGTAAAAACCAGGGGAAACTAGCGGCCTGTTGCAATGTAGATTTTTTGCCCAGGCGCCTGTGGCGCCCTATATGCAAAAAATCACGATTATTGGGCAGTTTTCGGCCAGGGGACCGGCGTTTACTTTTTATAGTTATCAGGCAAGCGCGGCTCAACGCGCTCCTTGCGCATTGAGCTGGAAATAAAGCTCAAAAACCGCATATTAAATAATGTGGCTTAGCTTTAGCTCAGGCCGCGCTGTTATTGTGCGGTATTTTTTGCTTTCATTCTAATTTTTTATTTGCTTCAGCTTCTTTAATTTTATCTTCAACCCAATCCAAACAGGCGTTCGTTATTTTTACACTGTTCACATATTCTTCTTTTGTAATTTCATCATATTCTCCTGGATACCTTGTTTGAACAGCGTAATTGGTCAATTGTGCTGCCTCTTTGATATTTTCAGGAATTTCTGTAAAATCTTTAAGTTCTTTTAATAGTATTTCAATATTGT
>JAIRNB010000229.1 GCA_031258265.1 Treponema sp.
GCTGTATATTGGGTGGTGCGGCACGGCCTAGTGCCGCCGTATGCCCCCAATTTGGACTAATGCAGCCAAGCTTTAGCTTGGCTAGTGCGCGTAGCGTCAAAAACAGCCGCATATAAGCGGCTATGCCTCCGGCTTTTGAAAGTCCCGTGCCCCCCCTTAACACACCAACAGGCTGAAAAAGATGAATACCGGCGCCCCGATGATTATTCGGGTAACGCTTGACCATATCCCCGCCCCTTGGTATATTGACTGTGAAATATTTCACAGAAAAAGGGCGCAGCGCCCGGAAAGGATGGCATTGTGGAGCAGATCCCCGCCGTGATAAGGGAACGGCTTCTGCATTTAATGAGGATTTTAGAGGCCGCCGGGGATAAACCTATTACTTCCACCCGGATCGAAGGGCTTACCGGCTGGTCCAGCCACACTATCCGCAAGGATATTTCTTTTTTGGAGGCGGTGGAAGCCGCGGAGGAGGGGTCCGGCGGCCAGGTACGGCATGGTTCTCCCAACGGCTATGTCCCGTCCCTCCTTTTGCCCCTTATCCGCCACGCCCTGGCCCTGGATAAGAAGCGGAAATACTGCGTGGTGGGCCTGGGGCGGCTGGGTTCGGCCTATCTCAACCAGGGTTTTCGTCCTTTGGAGACTCTGCCGCCTGAGGGGGGTTTTGAACTGGCGGCGGGTTTCGACATTAGCGTGAACCGCCTGGAGATTCTCAAGTCCCCGGCCCCCCTCTACCCGGTTTACAAGATGGGAGAGGTGATCGACCGGTTTAGCATCGAGATCGCCCTGCTCTGCGTTCCCTCCGAAGCGGCCCAAGAGACGGCGGAGAAGCTGGCCGCCGCGGGGATTCGGGGGATTCTCAATTTTACCCCCGTGGTTCTCCGGCTGCCGCCGGCGGTGGCGGTCCGGGATGTCTGTCTGGAGGAGGAACTCCGCGCCCTGGCGGTGCGGATTTGAATAGGGTTTGTTTCCGGGCTTTGAAAACTGCCCCCCTGGAACAACAAAAATCGCAGTCTTAGGAGGATTCCATGCGTGTTTACAATTTTTCCCCCGGACCTTCGGCCCTGCCCCTGCCGGTTTTAGAGCGGGCGGCCAGGGAAATGACCGATGCCAATGGCTCCGGCCAGTCGGTTATGGAGATGAGCCACCGGTCCAGGGATTTTAAGCCCATCATCGAAAGGACAGAAGCCCTGCTCAGGGAACTCATGGACATCCCCTCCGGCTACAGGGTGCTTTTCCTCCAGGGCGGGGCTTCCCTTCAATTTTCCATGATTCCCCTTAACCTGGCGGCGGGGCTGACACCGGGGGAACCCAAGGGGAAGGCGGCCTATATTGAAACGGGGATCTGGGCGAAGAAGGCCGCCGGCGAGGCCGCCAAATATGTGGAACCGGTGATCCGGGCCAGTTCAAAAGACAGGGGTTACACCTATATCCCCGCCGCCCCCGCCCCGGAGGACTCAGATGCTTATTACCACATCACCTTAAACAATACGATTGTGGGAACCAAATGGGCGGCTATCCCGGAAACCGGCGCCGTGCCCCTGGCCGCCGATATTTCAAGCTGTATCCTTTCGGAGCCCCTGGAGGTGTCCAAATTCGGCCTCCTCTATGCCGGGGCCCAGAAGAACCTGGGGCCCGCGGGGACTACGGTGGTTATCATCCGGGAAGACCTTATCGGCCATGCCGCCTCCTGGACTCCGGCCCTGCTCCGCTACGACATCCACGCGGAGGAGGGTTCCATGTACAATACCCCCCCCTGTTACGGGATCTATATCATCGGCCTGGTCCTGGAATGGCTCAAAGACCTGGGCGGGGTCAGGGCAATCGCCGCCCTTAACCGGGAAAAGGCGGAGTTTTTCTATGGTTACCTGGAGAATTCCGGCCATTTCTACTCCCCGGTGGAAAAATCTTCCCGCAGTATCATGAATATCCCCTTTGTACCCAGGGAAACCGGGGCGGACAGGCGGAAGGAAATTGAAACCCGCTTTGTAAAGGAAGCCGCCGCCGCCGGGCTGCTGAACCTGGCGGGACACCGGCTGGTGGGGGGGATGAGGGCCAGCATTTACAATGCCATGCCCATAGAGGGGTTAAAAGCCCTAGTCAAATTTATGGGAGAATTCGAAAAATCTCTGTAAGAGCGGCAACAAAAGCCATTTGTGTGGAAAATCAATCCATTATGCTAGGAGTATACTGATGTTCAGGATACAGACATTCAACAAAATATCGCCCCTGGGTCTGGACCTCTTTCCCAGGGACAAATACGAGGTCGCCAGCGAGATACTCCACCCCGACGCCATCTTGGTACGGAGCGCGGACCTTCACGACACGCCTATCCCCGATTCGGTAAAGGCCGTTGCCCGGGCGGGGGCGGGCTACAATAACATCCCCGTGGGCCCCTGCAGCGACAGGGGGATAGTGGTGTTTAATACCCCCGGGGGGAACGCCAACGCGGTAAAAGAGCTGGTTTTGGCGGCCCTGCTTCTTTCCTCCCGGAATATTCTGGGGGGCGTTGTCTGGGGGGCCGGCATCGCGGGCCGGGCCGATGAAGTGCCGGAACTGGTGGAAAAGGAAAAATCCAGGTTTGAAGGGCCGGAACTGCGGGGTAAGACCCTGGGGGTCGTGGGGCTTGGGGCTATCGGGGCCATGGTAGCCAATGACGCGGTGAATCTGGGCATGGAGGTTATCGGCCATGATCCCTACATCTCCGTTGACGCCGCATGGAGTCTTTCCGGCCAGGTTGTCCGGGCGGATACCCTGGAGGGCCTTTTGGCAAAGTCCGATTATGTTACCCTCCACATCCCCCTGACCGACAGCAACAAGGGGCTTCTTAACGCGGAAAAATTCCGGTTCATGAAAAAAGGCGCCCGGATCATCAACCTGGCCAGGGGGGGGCTGGTAAACGAGGCGGATATTATCGCCGCCCTTAACTCCCGGCATATCGCCTGCTATGTTACGGATTTCCCCTCGGCGGAACTTTTGGGCTGCCCCCGGGCGATCTGTATTCCCCACCTGGGGGCCAGCACCCCGGAGGCGGAAGACAACTGCGCCATCATGGCGGTACGGCAGCTTATGGATTTTCTTGAGTCCGGGGCTATCAGAAATTCGGTAAATTTCCCCCGCTGCCGCCTGGACCAGCGGGCCCCGTACCGGCTTTTGGTAGCAAACCGGAACATCCCCAACATGGTGGGACAGATTACCACCATGCTGGCGGGGCAGAATATCAATATTACGGACCTGATAAACCATCACCGGGACGATTACGCCTATAACATCATCGACACGGAACAGCGGATTCCCGATTCCCTCCTGGACCAGCTTAAAAATGTGGAAGGGGTTATCAGGGTCCGAACCATAGTTCATGGAGTACAGAGTGTCTGAAGTTAGTAATTCCCATTTCACCGGCGATCTTTTTTTACAGCTAAACCGTCCGGTTTTGCAGGGAAGACCCCTCCCCGGGGCTGCCTTTCCGGCGCACCGGCCCCCCCTTCACCGGGAATCATCATCCCGGCCCTCCTTACGGTCCCCCCGCCGCCGGGAGGATATGCTGGGAATTCAGCCGCTGTTCCTCCTTCCTTTTTTCCTTGCCGTCCTGACGGCCATAAATATTGGGGCTTTCACGGCTTCCCGTTTTCTGCTTGTCCCCCGGTCAGAAACTGTCCCCGGAGTATCCGAAATTCCCGAAAGCCCTGTCCCGGAGGAGATCCCCGTCCCCTTTGAGGGGCTTTCCTCCGCCCTTTTCAAAGAACCGGAAATTCAAAACGATTTTGTCATGGATTCCTACCGGGACCCCGAAACCAGGGAATGGGTAATCGGCTTTTTTGAAAAGATCTGCGGTTCCCCCAAGGTAGCCCAGGCGATCCTGGAGGGGGCGGAACGGTACTCTATTTCCCCCAGCCTGGCTTTTGCCCTAAGCTGGGAGGAAAGCCGCTTTGATTCCCGGGCGGTGAACAGAAAGAACCGGGACGCCAGCATAGACCGGGGGCTGTTCCAGTTGAACAACAGGTCCTTTCCCAAGCTGGGGGACGCGGAGTTCTTCGATCCCTGGCAGAATGCGTTTTACGGCATGGCCCACCTGCGGGTCTGCCTTGATATAGGGGGTTCGGAAATCGCCGCCCTGGCCATGTACAACGCCGGAACCGGCCGGGTCCGTTCCGGCGGAACCCCCCGCCAAACCCTGGACTACACCGCTAGAATCCTCTCTTCCCGCCGTAAAATAGACAAGGCGTTTCTGGAAGAATGGACCCGCCACCGCCCGCAAAGCGGGGGGCGCTCCGCGGGGCCGGTAAAAATTACCGAAGACCCAAAATCCCCTGCCCCGGAGACAAAGGCTCCCCCGCCGATCCTCTTTTTGCCCCTTCCCCTCCACTAAGGGCCTTTCGCGCAGTATCAGTCACCTGTCCGCGCTTTCCGGCCCGGCCGGGGGCGCACCGTTCAATCTGGGGGCATGGCGCTGCTATACGCAAGCCGCAAAGCGGCGCCGTATAATCCGTATACTCAACTTCCTTGCTGCCGCACCCCGGCCCGCCGCAGTTCCAGCTTCACTTCCCCGTCATAATCGCCGTGGTAGATCAGAAGCCGGGAGGGGGCATACTCAATTTGGAGGGAATTTCCCCCCGCTTCACAGCGGTATTCCGGTTTTTCCCCCAAACATTCGGCGGGGGCGAATATCTCCGTGGGGGCCTTTAGCGCCGCCTCCGCCCGGTAGCGAAAGCGGAAACTGCCCTTTTTGCGGTCCCAGCGGCAGCCCAGGGGAATCCCCGCCGTCGCCATGGGGTAAGGCCGCAGCCAGCCGGCTAAGGCCCGGCCCAGAGCTTCGCCACCGGGACCCCGGCTTACGATTGAATTGTCCTCCCCGTTCCAGCCGTCCCCCCATTCCTTGCTGTGACCGGCGCTGTAGTTCCAGATAGTGGAGTGGAGGCCCGCCTCGTCAATAGCGTCATAGTAGAAGCTCAGGGCCTCTTCCTGGGCGGAATAATCGCCGGTTTTATAGGCCCTTCCCCCGTTCATATCGAAGGGTATACCAAATTCCCCCAGCAGGCAGGGCATATCCCCCATCCGTTCCCCGGTCCACGCCAGGGCCCTGCCCAGGGAATCCCGGTAATAGGCGGCCATCCCCCTTCTGCCCAAAACCGGGCGGCCGTCGGGGCGAAAGCCAAACCATGGCCGGAAACTCCGGGTATAGAGGCTGAAACCGTCGTACCAATGGAAGGCGTTCACCGTATTAGGAGGGTCCTCCCCGCCCCAGGCGGGATGCCCCCCATTGGCGGGCCCTTCGATAAAGAAAACAGTCCCCTCCCTTGCCCCCTTCATCGACTCGATAAATTTGAGCATAAAGGGTTTAAGAAAATCGTCTTCAAAACGGGGGGGCCTTCCCCGGTACAGGGCAAAGTGGTCCTTCCGCAGCAAACGGCCCTCTCCCCCCCGCTCTTCCCAAAGCCCGGCCCGCATCCAGGGGCAGCTAAAACCCGGCCGGAACAGGGACAGGCCCTGGGGATTCAGGGTCTCCCGCCGGATCACCCGCCGGCCCAGGGGAGTAATGCCGTACACCGGGACCTCTACCCTGTGGCCGGAGGCGGCCAGCATGGCTTGAAAGGGACTGGGGGCCGGCCCCAGGGGAATCAGCGGCTTCTCCGGGGAGGCCAGGTCCCGGTGGCCCACAAAGCCCGCGTTGGGTTCGTTCATCGTCCCCCAGCCCGCTATGGCGGCGCAGTTTTTAAGCCGCCGGTAGGCATGCCGCATGGCGGCAATGTAATGCCCCTGGAGCCAGTCCTGGACAGATTCTCCCCCCACCCGCAGATCCGGGGCATAGTAATTCCCGGCGAAGAACAGGCTGAACATGGTAGCGCCGGCATAGCGGTTATAGTTGGCGGGCCAGGACATGGGGGGGCAGGGACGGCCGCCGTGGTACTCCCCATAACGCTGCCAGGTAAAGGCCGCCCCCGTGGCGTCCATCAGTTCCGGCCGCATACCCAGGCCCTCCAGAGTCCAGGCGGGGGCCCCGTCTCCTCCGGTAAAGCGGCTCCACACATCCTGGTGGGGATCGATATAGGCGGAAATACCGTGTTTTTCCATGGCGAGAAGGAGTTTTCTTAAATATGCCAGATAAGATTCGTCGTACTGTCCGGGCCCCTGGTGTTCCAGGGCTTCCCAGGTAACAGGAAGCCGGACAAAGATAAAACCCCAGCGGACAAGCTGGGCCAGCCGCTCATCCGCCTCCTCCAGGGGAAAGGGCCGGCCCGCAAAAGACGCTTCCGAAGGATTGTCCAGGGACCGGGCCAGAAGCCCCCAGGGAACCTGGGAGGAAGCCCGGCCCGGCCCCGAAACCGGCGCCGGGGGAAGCGGAACCTTGGAATCGCCCCCCAGGTTTAGCCCCCGCAGAATAAGAGTCCGCCCCCGCTCATCAATTATCCGGTTTTGGCGGATCAGCATAGATCCCCCTGCTAAAATTAGAGATACCCCCGGAACCGGCGGGTTAAAAGTTTACACTACGGGTTAGGTAGAGAGGATTTTAAGCAGTTCCTCCACCGTCTGGGTGGCCAGAATCTCCTGCCGCTTTTCCGCGCTCTTAAAAAGCAGGCTTATCTCTGCCAGAAACTGCAGATGGGGACCGGTCTTTTCCACCGGAGAAAGAGTCATGATGAAAATTCTGCACGGTTCATGGTCCAGAGCCTCAAAATCCACCGGCTGGTCGGAAATACCGATACAGGCAACCAAATCCGTAATCGTCGGACTCTTCCCATGGGGGATAGCGATACCATGCTTCATCCCCGTGGACATCTTCTGTTCCCGCTCCATAACCGCGTTATAAGCGGCCTGGCGGTCAGGAATCTTATGGGCCGCGTAGAGTACATCCAGCAGCTCGTTGATAATTTCGTCTTTGGTCGTCCCTTTCAGGTGAAGCTTGATCGTTTCTGATGTAAGTACCGTCTTAAGGTTCATAGCTTTCAGTGTAAAACCGGGTATCTGAAAAGTCAAGGATTTCATAATACCCGGAAAACTCTAAAGGGGGGAAGTCTCAGGGCGGGCGCATACAGGGCCAGCGCATATAAAAACCCATAAAGGAGAAAAGGAAATCGGTCGATAAGTGCGGATTGGAGGGGAATATGACCAATCAACCTATACCGCCCTTAATTGACTTCTTCAAGCACAT
>JAIRNB010000234.1 GCA_031258265.1 Treponema sp.
AATTTAAATGTGCCGCAATTATGCCGTACTATCAGCGCTTCCCGTCTCCGGCGGCGAAATCCCCCGGCTTGGGAATGTCGTCGTAGCGGCCCGAATTGTTCCAGTAGGTAAGGCCCCCCCGGCCCGCATCTCTGGTCCCTTCAACCTGGCGGCGCACATAATCGGGGCCGTAGTACCTGCGGTCATAGGAGACATTGAGGTAGAAGGCTTGCACATAGGGCCGTACAATGATCCTGCCCCGGCTAATACGGACGGTCCGCTGGACTCCCTGGTGGTAGATCCGGTAGGGCCGCAGCTCCGCCGGGCTCTGGGCCAGGAAGTTCTGCTCAAAGTGGCTGGGGTAGTACATGGGGCAGATCGCGTCCACATACCGGGAGAGGAGTTCCAGTTCCTGGCCGGTCCGGGCGCCGGTACGGTACCAGCCGTTGGCCCCGTAGATGTCGATGGAAAGGGGGGCGTTAAGCCGGGACCGGATATGCCGGAGGAACGATACGATGGCGGATTCCATATCCATACCCCGGTCCTGCCAGCGGTAGCGGATACTCTCCAGATTGTCGCCGTCGGTGGGAAAGCGAATATAGTCAAACTGAATTTCGTCAAAACCCCGCTCATGAAGTTCCACGGCGATACCGGCGATGTAGTCCCAGACCTCCTCCGAATAGGGGTCCACCCAGCGTTCATCGTAGTAAGTGCGGAGAATTTCGTAATCCGGATCGGAGGCGGGGAGTATTTCAATATCGGGGGAAGCCTTTTTCTCCTCCGCCTGCGCTTCGGCGCTGGTCTTTTTACGCCGGGTATCGTGGTAACCCGCCCAGGCTTTTCCCGCCGGGGAATCCCAGACCGCGTATTTTCCCCCATCCCTGCCGGCCAAGACCGGGTCCTTAAAAACAACGATTCTCGCCGCGGTGTAGATACCCCGGCTTTTCATCTCCGTGAGAAAGGCGTCTATATCCAGGGGGCGAAAGACCCGGCCCCGGCGGGCGGTATCTGGGTTGCGGGGGTTAAAACGCAGGCGGCCGTAATCGTCCTTCATGTCGATAACCACCATGTTCAGGTTCCGCTCGGCAATAATATCCAGAAAGGGTTTAAGGGTTTGGCTTTCCATGGCCCGGTTTACCGGCAGGTAGAGTCCCTCCCGGTCCCGGGCCGCCCCGGCTTCCGGCCGTAGATCCCGTTCCCCAAAGAGAAGCCAGAGTTCGTTCAGGGTGATAAGGTTTTCCGTGGAAGCCTTTCCATCCGGCCTTCGCCGGGGGGAGCGGATCGCCAGACAGAGGGGCTTAAGACCCAGGTAAGCGGGGATTTCCCTGACAATTTCCAGAATATCCTGCCGGCCATGGTAGGCACCCGGACCCTCCCGGTGGCTGATCTCCGCCACCATGCCGTCCCCCACAAAACGGAGCCCCCGGATACCCGGCGAAGTTGAATTCCCCTCCGCCGGCACAACGGGGCACAGGGAATCTATGGTTCCGTCTTTGGAATCGGACCAGAGGAGACTAAACTGTTTCCGCCCCCAGTCCAGGGTGTAAATCCGGCGGCGAAAGGTTTGGGAAACGTAAATCGCCGCCGGGGCGCCGCCGCTTTGAACCACGGCAATATCGGCAATTTCATCGGCATTGTTCGTGGTCTCAAGCTTTTCCAGCCCATCGTTAAGCTCCGCCCATTTTGCCCCGCCCCTGCCGGGCTGGATATAGTGGATTCCGTAGATACTGTGGGACAGAAAAACAGTCAGCTCCGGGAGATAGGCCGCGGCCACCGCCTTGATACCATTGGTACGGTAAGGGGGCATCCCCAGACTGGACCAGGAACGGCCCGCATTTTCGGACAGATAAACCGCGTCCTTGGTGGCGCAGACCATGAGGGCGGGATTACCGGGGTGGATCATCAGGTCCTTTATTTCCTGGATCATGGGAAGAAAGGATTTTTCCCCATCCTGAAAAACCTTGATTGTTTTTACCGGGAGCCCTTCGTTCCGTTTTTCCCAGTGGAACAGATCGTCCGACCAGAAAATTCCCCCGTCAGAAAGGAAAGCCCAGGAATCCCCCGCGGCTTCAATCTGCCGCACCTCCCCGCCCTGCCACAGGGGACTCAAATCCCCCCAAAGGTCCAAACCGTAAAGCCCCTCCGCCGTACCAATAAGCAGGGGGAAATCGTTGGGGTCATTTTTTTCCTGGGCCCCCAAAGGGAAAAACACCGGCAGGGCAAAGCACAGAAAAAGAAACAATAAAGGGGGAATCTTCGCTAGGCGCATGAATTATTATTATACAAATAAGTAATATCAACAAGTTAAAGGGGCGGGGCACAGGGGTTTCAAAAGCCGGGGCATGACCGCTTATATGCGGCTGTTTTTGACGCTACGCGCACTAGCCAAGCTAAAGTTTGGCTGCATTAGTCCAAATTGGGGGCATACGGCGGCGCTAGGCCGTGCCGTACCATCCAATATACAGCCTTGCGGCTGTTAATCTTGGCCCTCCCTCGCTCCATACCCGCTGGGTTAGGTCCAAGCTGGAGTTTCGCAAAAGCAAGCCGTAGGCTTGCGCGAAACTCCGGAAATAACCGCGTCAGCGGTTATTCCGCTACCCCCCCTTAGGGTGGGCGGGCGGCTGCACCGGTCCCGCTTTTTAAGCGGCGGCG
>JAIRNB010000310.1 GCA_031258265.1 Treponema sp.
CGCACTACCCCAGCTAAAGCTGGGGCGCATTGGTAAATTTTGGGGTATTTTCTGGCGCTAAGCCATCCCGCATTGTCAAATAAACAAGCTGCGCTTGCCTACCGTGGGCTCAGCTAAAGCTGAGGCGCATTTATCCAATATCTGGGGAATCTCTGGCGCTATGCGGTTCCACATTATCTAACATACAGCCTGCCGGCATGGATGCCGGCTGTAGTAAATGCCTAGGTTTTTGTGAAGCAAAAACCTAAAGCCCAAAAATGGCATGGATGCCATTTTTGGGCAGCGCAAGGGATAGAAGGGGGCGCGAAGCGCGCCACCGCAGTCCCGCCGGAGGCGGGACGAGGAGGCCGGAGCGGGTAAGGGACCCGCGGAGCCCCGGAAAGCCCGGTTTTTGCGGGCACGCAAAAATGCGCCCAAAAACAAACAAAAAAGTAAAGGCCGGTCCCCCGGATTCCGCCGCCCATTAGCTGTCATTCTCAATGCTTCGTGCTAATATTCGGGAGACGGCGGGGATTCCGCCGCCCATTACAGGAGGAGGGAACCATGAAAGACATTCTTGTGTTGTGCGATGACTTTTGGCACCCCGGAGAGGTCATCAAGCGGGGTTTTGGGAGCATCAAAACCGGCGCTTATGCCTTTGATTTTGTCTGTGACGCCAAGGATATTCTCTATCCCGAAATGCTGGAACGCTATGCGGCGGTTATCAACTGCAAGGGGAACGTCCTTACCGGCGCCAATAACGCCGCCTGGTTCGAGGATGGCGTTACCGAGGCGGGGGTAAAGGAATTTGAGGACTATGTAAGGGGGGGACATGGTTTTCTCTCCCTCCATTCCGGCAATACCGCCAAGGAAGGCTCGGCCTACGGGGATTTTGTGGGCAATACCTTCGCCGGGCATCCCCCCCGCTGTTCGATCAACGTGGAAATCACCGGCAGCCACCCCATAACCCAGGGGATTGGGAACTTTAGCATCCGGGACGAGCATTACAACATAAAATGCCACGTCTCCGATGCGGTGGAACTGTTCCGCACCGTATCGGAAACCGGGGGTACACAGATTGGGGGCTATGTCCGGCAGATCGGCAAGGGCCGGCTCTGCGTCATGACTCCCGGCCACATCCTCAGTGTCTGGGAACATCCCGCTTATCAAAAGCTTATCCTCAACGCCCTTGATTGGAGTACCGGGGCCTAACTGCTTTGAAGGGTAAATAAACGGACTATTCCGAAGGCGGGTGAGTTTTGGCACACGGGCAGAAGGCGCGCCGGGAAACAGAAACCATGTTTTCATTGCCGCCGGAACAGCGCAATGCACCTTTTCACTTAGAAAAATTATGGCGCAATGGACCTTGATCAAGCCAGGCGGATACAACAAAATATCCCTGTGAACTCCTGCAATAAGCTTATTTACCGGCATTTCGGGGGCCGGATTCTTCCCCGGACCCTCTTTTTTACCTGTGGTTTTCTATCGGTTGCGGCTGCGGTCCTTCTCTTTGCCTGTAACAGCAACCCAAGGATGGGCGATGAGGGGATTGCCAACCTGGACCCCATCCCGGCGGGGTCCATAGAGGCCGAATTCCCCCGGTTTTTTTCCTCCGCCGTGGAAAAGAAAAAGGTAGACGTGGTGTTTTGTCCCCGGGACAACACCGTGTACCTGGAGTTTAAATACCAGACCGTAACCTACCGGCAGTACTGGAATCTGGCGAACCGGGCCCATTTTATGGAGGCCCTGAATAAGTACAAAGGGGATTACGAGGCAAAAAATCTGGTGGATAAGCCCTACAGGACCCGGCGAATCTACGGGACTCTCAAGGGAATGGCCCAGTGGGGTTATCCCCTTAACCTCAGCATCCTGGTTCTCCGCCTTAATTCCATGGGTTATCCCAACTATGAGGTAGGTTATGTCTTCAAAGAGGACAGTTCCCGCCGGGAAAACCCCTACTTTACGGTTTTTCAGCGGGAAAGTAAGGACATTCTGATGAGCAACGACGTGGTAGAGGGGAAATCCGCCAATATCTTTGTGTACTACACCCGGGCCCAGGCGGAAGACCTCGCCAATATCTTTAACCAGGACTACCTGCTTTCCCTTATCCGATCATCGCAGGTTGGAGATCCCGATCCCGATGTTGATACTTATTAGCAGATGAAACCCTTCCGGGATTGGCCTTCGGCCGCCGGCGAAACGGCGATCCGCGATCCCCGGACGGAAGAAGGGAAAACCGGCGAGCAAAGCCTGGCGGTGTTTTCCAAGGCCGTCTTGGGCTATAACGGCTACATGGTTGTCCGGGACCTTAACTTTACCATTGCCCAGGGTGCCTACCTTTGTGTTGTGGGGGAAAATGGTTCCGGGAAAAGCACCCTTATCAAAGGACTCCTGGGTCTTCTTCCCCCCATGGAGGGGACTATCAGCTTTAAGGCGGGAATCAGGCGAAACGAAATCGGCTACCTGTCCCAGCAGGCCGCGGCAAAGAAGGACTTCCCCGCCGGGGTGTACGAGATAGTGCTGTCCGGCTTCCTGGGGGCCATGGGCCTGCGGCCCTTCTACTCCCGGGCCCAAAAACAGGCGGCCATGGAAAACATGCTGCGCCTGGGGATATGGGATCTGCGGGAACGCTGCTTTCGGGATCTTTCCGGCGGCCAGCAGCGGCGGGCGCTCCTGGCCCGGGCCCTCTGCGCTTCCCGCCGGCTCCTGGTGCTGGACGAACCGGCGGCGGGGCTCGATCCCCTGGTTACCGCCGGCGTATACGATCTTTTGGCCAAGCTGAACCGGGAAATGGGCGTTACCCTGGTGATGGTTTCCCATGATATTGAGGCCGCCGTAAAATACGCCCACAAAATACTCCATCTTAAAAAATCCAAGGCGGACGGCGTCAATTCACAGTGTTTCTTTGGAAACGCCGCTGAATACATGGCCTCCGATACCGGGAGGGAATTTTATGTTCGGCCTGCTCTCTGAGATGTTTTCCTACCCCTTTCTTGTCAGGGCCTTTGTTGTCGGCGTCCTTGTCTCCCTCTGCGCGGCCCTGCTGGGGGTCAGCCTGGTGCTGAAACGCTACTCGATGATCGGTGACGGCCTTTCCCATGTCGGCTTTGGGACACTGGCCCTGGCCACCGCCCTGAACATGGCGCCCCTCAGCGTTTCTATTCCTATCGTCATAGCCGCGGCTTTCCTGCTGCTCCGCCTGAGTGAAAACAGCAAAATTGCCGGAGACGCCGCCATCGCCCTTATTTCCACCGGCTCCCTGGCCGTGGGGGTGGTGATCATTTCCATGACCACCGGCATGAATACCGATGTGTGTAATTACCTTTTTGGCAGTATTCTGGCAATGAGCAAAAACGACGTTTATCTTAGCGTTGTCCTGTCCTTAATGGTACTTGTCCTTTTTGCCTTTTTTTATAACAAGCTCTTTGCCATTACCTTTGATGAAACCTTTGCCCGGGCCACTGGGGTAAAGGCGGGGCTCTACAACATGCTTATCGCCTTTCTAACCGCCGTCACCATTGTGCTGGGTATGCGGATGATGGGAGCCATGCTCATTTCAAGCCTCATCGTCTTTCCCGCCCTTTCCTCCATGCGGCTGTTTAAAAAATTCAGGAGTGTTACCATAAGTTCCGCCTGTATTTCGGTCCTCTGTTTTTTTACGGGGATAATTATTTCTTATGTTTGGGATACCCCCACGGGGGCAAGCATTGTAATACTGAACATCGTGGTATTTCTGGTTTTTTTGATGGTGGAAAATATTCTGAACGGAAAAATACCTATAAAAGCCTGGGCCGGCCTTGCCTCTGTGTTTCTGGTCCTGGGATCTTTTTCCGGCTGCGGGAATCCCCCCTTCCTGGGGGCTAAAAAAAACAAGGCCGGCACCCTGCCGGTTTCCCTTGAAATTCCGCCGGAAAACAGCGGCCCCGCCGCCGGCGGGACGCCAAACCATGTACTCAGTTCCCAGGACCGCAATTTGGACAGTCCCCTTGTCGAAATAAAAGAAAAGATGTTCATTGCCCAGGTCAATGATATTTACCTTAACGCCGATGATTACCTGGGAAAAACCATCAAGCTTGAAGGACTCTTCAAAGAGGAAAAATACGCGGGCATCGACACCACCTATTTTTTTGTAATCCGTTATGGCCCCGGCTGTTGCGGTACGGATGGTAACGCCGGTTTCGAGGTGGCCTGGGATAAGGAAATTCAGGATAGGCCCTACCCCCAGGTGGACGATTGGGTGGCCGCCGAGGGAAAGCTCTCTTACTACGAAGAAGACGGCTACCCCTATCTCTACATAGCCCTGTCGTCCCTGGAGGCGCTGGACAAGCGGGGCGCAGAATTCGTAAGCCAGTAACCGGACGCTGTTTGCGGGCTGCGGGGCCGGATGGGGCCCTCCCGGCCCTCCCCCGCAAGCGAGTTTTTGGCGCCCCGCAGAGTTCTTAGCGCCCCCGCAGGGAGGTAACAGAATAGGCCGGACCCCCAGCCGGACTATGAAGTGAAGAGGACCGGCAGCGAAGCTGCCGCGGCTTCCCCCTTTTTTTATGATTCAGCCCCTGGTAAGGTCCTTGATCCAGCGGAACCGGTTGATTACCACCATCGCCACAAAGCATTTAAGAATCTGGTCGCACTTGAGGCACAGGAATACTGCCCAGGCGGGGGCTTTGAGCAGCATGGCGATGATCGACGAGGGGATTACCACGGCGAATACAAAGATAAAATCATTGCGGAATACAAAGGAGATATTGCCTCCGGCCTTTACCAGGCCCCCCAGGCCGGGCATTTGGTAGGCGGTCCCCACGATGGTCAGGGCCAGGATATTGAGGAGCTGCGGGGCGGTCAGGGCCGCTTCCGGCGATATGTTGTAGAACGAGATGAGGATCCCCTTAAAGAAAAAAACAAAAAGGCCGGTGGCCAGTCCCACGAGGGGGAAGAAACGCTGGGTCCTGAAGGCGTGGGCCTTGATCTCCGCCACCGGGGCGCCGCCGCCTACAAGTTTTCCGGTCATGATCCCCAGGGCCGCGGCGAGGCCGGACATCCAGATGTATACCATGGTGTTCATCATGCCGGCGATGTTAAACGATGCGATAATATCGGCGGTGAATCGGCCCACAATGGCGGTGTAGGCAAAGGAATTGGCGGCCCACACGATGTCTCCGGCCACCACGGGGGCGCCGTACTTGAGGAGGGAGAAGGAGAGGAAAGGGTCCAGCTTCCCCAGGTCCCGCAGCCGGAGGGTTATCCGCTTGTCGATGCGGAAGACGTACAGGGCGGCCACAAGACATTCGAGAATCCGGGAGATCAGGGTTGCCAGGGCGGCGCCCGTTACCCCCAGGGCGGGGAAACCCAGCCTGCCGAAGATAAGGCAGTAGTTAAGGCCCACATTAACAGTCAGGGTGATAAGGGCTATGTTCATGCCGAAGCGTACTTTTTCTACGCTCCGCTGGGAGGCTATTAAAACCTGGGACACGGTAAAAAACACGAAAGAAAGGCCGATAAAGCGCAGGTAGGGGACGGAGGCCTCTATCACGTCCCCCTTGTTGGACAGGAGGCCGGCGATAAAGCCGGGGAAGCCGGCGGTAAGGACGCTAAAGATCGTCCCCGCCCCCAGGGAGGCCCACAGGGAAATGGCAGTAAGGGACCGGATGCTTTTAATATCCTGCTTACCCCAGTATTGGGTAGCCAGGATCACCAAGGTGGCCCCTATGCCGCTGGTGATAAACATGACCATGGAGTGGATTTGGTTCCCGATAAAGACCCCGGCAATGGCCAGGTCCCCCAGGCGGCCCACCATGAGGTTGTCGGCGAAATTTACCGTAAACCCGATAAGATTCTGCAGGCTGATGGGCAGGGCCAGGCGCAGGATAGTTTTATAGTACAGCCCCGGAGCCCGCCGCCCCGGAACCGGCAGTCCCGGGGCTGTGCCGCCATTTTCCAGGTCCCTGTTTTGGGTATCGTTCATTTCGCATCCCCCATGATGTTGAGAATCTCCATTCCGGTACAGGATACCGGGGCAATTACCGGGCAGTATAGCGTTTTTAACGGAATTGGGCATAGGCCGGGGGCGGCATTTTCCAGGGGACCAGCGTTTATTTTTTTCGTTTATTTTTGGGCTTTACGTTTTTGCTTTGCAAAAACGTATACATTTATCACAGCCGGCATCCTGCCGGCCAGGCTGTATATTAAACCAATGTGGCTACGCATAGCGCCAATGATTCCCCAGATATGAGCAATGCGGCGCCGCAGCTTACAAAAATGGCGAAAATACGGTATATTTGCCATAGGAGACCGACAATGGAAACAACCCAGGACTTCGCCATAGACCCCAATGATCCCCCTACCTTTGAGAAGGTCTGGAAAACGTTCCAGGAGACCAGGGAGCAGTTCCGGGAGATGTCCCGGGAAACCAGGGAACAGTTCCGGGAAACCAGGAAGCATATAGAGGCAACCGACCGGCAAATCAAAGAAACCGGCAGACAGATGAAAGAAACCGACAAAAGGGTCGGCGAATTGACCAACCGCTTCGGCGACATGGTGGAACACATGGTCGTCCCCAACCTCTTGGACAAGTTTCGCGCCCTGGGCTTCGTCTTCGAGATAGCCAGCCGCGACCTTAAAATCACCGACCAAAAAAACAATATCTTTGTGGAAGTCGACGTGTTCCTCCAAAACGGTGATAAAGTTATGGTTGTCGAAATTAAAGCCACCCCCTCCGTAAAAGACATAGCCGACCATGTAAAACGCATGGAAAAGATGCGCCGCTATGCGGACCTTCACGGGGATGCCCGGAAATATTTGGGAGCCGTCGCCGGAGTTGTTGTCAGCGATTCGGTAAAGCATCGCGCCCTGGGAAACGGTTTTTTCGTAGTCGTCCCGTCGGGGGATACCTTTAATATTATCAAGCCGGAAGGCAAATACTTTGTGAAGGAATGGTAACAATCTGTTTCCCGGAAACTCACAGCTTTTAGGTTGAACCAATATTTTTTCCAAATTTGGAATTACCGGGTACTTGTCCCCCCGGCAGTCAGAGGGCGGCCTCTCGGACGGATCAAGGAGCGGATCGTCCGGTAGTTTTTCCCCATCTTCGTCCCAATCATCCGGTTCTTCCGTGGGCTTTGGCTTTACCAGCCACCTTAACGTCTATCTCCAGGGCTGGCATCCAAACGCCGTGGCCCTGGGTATTCCCTTCCAGCTTGGCCTGCAAATAGAACTCCCGGCCGTCACCCTGGACTTCCCCGGCGAGGCCAGCGCCGGCTACCCCAACGTCTTTGAATTTCACCTGGGGGGCATGGCGGAACTGTAGCTTTTCGATACATTCGGTTTTGGCGTGGGGGCGGGTTTTTACGGCAACGCCCTTAACTGGGGTACTTTTGTAAATTCGCAGAAGAAAGAAACCCTTTATGCGGCCCCGGTAAGGACAAACTACCTCCGCTTTGCCCTTATGTTCTGCGGCAAGTAAAAAACAAGCCTCTGGCCAAACGCTGCGGCAATGGCACATGGGGTTTCGATTGAAAGACCCGGCGCTTAATCCCAATTCAAAATTGCTGTTTCGTCCCGGATATGACTTGTGTTTTCACCAAAAGACTGCGAAAATAATGATCTTAAAGTAGAGGCTTTCCCAAAACTAACCGGGGTTTCGACAAGTTCAAGTAATTTAAAATATCAGCATTATGGAGGAGGTCTTTGTTATGCCATGCAGCGGACTGACTTTGCATACTGCCGACGGTAAGCACTTGTTGGCGCGAACCTTTGATTTTCCCGATAGTTACGGTGCACAGCTTATACTAATCCCCCGGGGGTATCCAATTATTCCCGCGGGAAAAACTTCCCTTCCCCCGCTAAAATCCCAATACGCCCAGGCGGCTATGGGGGTAGTGACCGGTAAAGGTTCCCTTCTTTACATTGTTGATGGCGTAAATGAACACGGCCTTGGCGGGGCGGATTTTTATTACCCTGGTTACGCCTTTTACAGCGGTGTACAGCCGGATCGTCAGGCGCTGGATCCGGCCCTTGCCCTCCAGTATATGCTGGCCTTCTGTAAAAATCTGGATGAGGTGGAGGATTGTTTTCGGAACCGCATTGCCCTGACACCGGCGCCCTCGGAGATCATTGACATTGTACCGCCCCTCCATTACTTCTTTGCGGATGTTTCAGGCGAGGCGATGGTAGTAGAACCGGATGTTGACGGTATAAAAGTTTACCGGAACACCGTGGGGGTCCTTACCAATGTGCCGGGCTACCCCTGGCAGGAAACAAACCTTCGTAACCACCTTTCGATTAATCCTTTTCCCCATAAACCGCTGCAAATGGGCAGCCGTCTTATTGAACCCTTGAGCCTCAATTCGGGCACCTGGGGTCTGCCGGGGGACTATACTTCCACCTCGCGCTTTGTGCGGGCGGCCTACCTTAAACAGTTCATAACAGAGCCAAAAAACGAAGAAGAAGGGGTAACCGCGGCCATGCATATTCTTTCCTCGCTGGAAGTTCCCAGGGGCGTGGTACGGAACGGCGAAGGCGAGGCCGGGCATACCGTTTACAGCACCGTACTGGTCCTTGACAGCCGTGTTTATTACTTTCACCATTACGATAATCGCCGCATAGAGGCTCTTTCGCTCATGAAGGAAAATCTGGATGGTTCCGGTCTGAAGTGTTGGAAATGGACGGAACGGCAGGATATTCGCCATCTAAATTAAAAGACGGGTTTGTCCGTGTAATTTTAACGAGAAGCCAAGGAGGGTACAATATGAAAAAGACTCTGAGCGGACCGGGAATGGCTCTCTATGCCTTGGGACTGGTAGGGGTACGTCTGTTGACTCTGACCCTGAGCATGTACACGCTCCGGTTCTTTGCCCCAACGCAATCTACCGGCCTGCCCCTGCTGTTGCCTATCGGCGTAATCGGTATCATTCAGGGTTTGACTACGATTATTGACTGCCTCATCGATCCATGGATCGCCACCTACAGCGATAATTCAAAAAATCCCAAAGGGCGGCGTATTCCGATGATGCGCAAATTCGCGGTTCCGGCGGCCTTTTTTTGCTTAATCGTCTTCTTTACGCCGGTGGGCCACGAAAGCTGGGTAAACGTAATATGGGTAGTAGTTGCACTGTTCCTCTACTGTATTTGCCGCTCGCTGTACGATATTAACTATCAGGCTTTTGTGCCGGAACTCATTCCCGATCCGAAACGGCGCGTAAATTATTTCACCATCCGGGCCTTTTTTATCGTGATAGTCAACCTGGTTACCGCTTCCGTCCCCGCCTTGGTGGTGATATTCAGGGGGATGGGCGTTACCGCCACAACGGCTTGGCGTATGTGTATCGCTATTTTCCCGGCGCTGAGTTTTATCCTGATGCTGCTGCCCGCCCTTATTATCAAGGAAACCGACTATGTGGAAAAAACCGGTGTAATCAGCGAAAAGATCAATATGCTGAAAAGCCTTAAAGGGGCCTTGTCCATACGGGAGTTCCGTTTCTTCATGATCGGCGCGCTCCTTATCGACTTTGCGGTGGGCTGTTTTAACGCATCCCTGTTGTTCTACATCGATCTGCTGTTCGGGCTTTCCGGTACAATCGCTACCATACTTTTCATGGGCCTCACCGTGCTGTCGCTTGCCCTGTATCCCTTTATCATCTGGCTTTCCCGGCGGATTGGAAAACGGAAAATGATGCTAATATCTATTTCTTCCTGCACGGTGGCATATCTGTTAATTCTGCTGTACATACCCCTGGGCACGCTTTTTGGAAGTGCTACCATACAGCCGGGTAGCTTCTGGACGGGCCTTGCCGGAGAAGGGGCCCGGGTGAGCTATATCATCATACTCTTTCTGGTGGGGGCGGCCTTTGCCTACCCCCTCGCCACATCAAACATTATCGGTTCCTCAATGTACGCCGATTTTGCCCACTATGATATGCTCAAATCCGGACAGAACCGCTCGGGTATGTTTTTTGCCGTACTGAGCATTATCCAGGCCATACCGGGCGGTATTGTTCCGGCTGTGGTGGGTCTGCTTATCTACCTTGGTTCGGTGGACAAAACCCCCACAGTTACAGGCGTACACCTGACGGCCCTGGTTTCACTTGTCACAAATTCGCTGGGTTTCCTGTTCTATTGGCTGTACAACGAGAAAAATATCTTCTCGGTGATTTTTGCCGCAAAATCTCAGGAACAAGCGGAAAAAGCCTAACAAATGAGCTGTTCATGGATCGGGGCGGTAAAAACAGCCTGGAAAACCCACCGGCTTCCCGGAATCGCGGTGGGGATTTGGAATGGCGGAGATGAACAGTATTTTGTTTTTGGCCGTCAGGGGCTTTTTGGTTCCCCGGTCAATCCCGAAACGGTGTATGCCATAGCATCGGTATCAAAATCGTTTATTGCGGCTTCGGCCTGGATCTTGGCGGAAGAAAAACGGCTGGATATGGAAGTCCCGGTAAGCGCTTACCTCCCCGGTTTCTCGCTTTACACCGAAGAAATGACACGGGAAATACTGGTTAAGGACCTCTTCAGCCATTACACCGGCCTGCCCCGGCACGATATTTCCGTTTTTACCGGCCAGAACGAGTCCCTGGAAGAGACAGTGAGGCGGGTGCGGTATTTGCAGCCCGCCTGGCCGGTGCATACACACTTTGGTTACTCAAACCACATGTTCGCCGTGGCTTCGTTGCTGGTGGAAAAGATCTCGGGAATACCCTGGGGGGAATTTGTTTCTGAGCGGATCTTTAAACCCCTCGGCATGAAGCGCAGTTACACAAAAACTTTGGTGTTCAGGGATGTGGACGATAACTACGCCCGCCCTATGGCTAATGTCCGGGGATTCAATGTGCCGGTAAAGCCCATGAACACCGGCGCCTACGGCTGTTCCGGCTCTCTTTCCGCCAGCGTCCGGGATCTCCTCGCCTGGACCGTTACCAACCTGCACAGGGGCGTTTCGCCGGGCGGCGCGAGGCTCTTTTCGGAGGCTGCGGCCGGGGAACTGCATGGCAGAAAAACACCGATACGATCCGGCGAATCCGGCTCATACACGCCCGAAGAAGTAACCGGGCAGTTTTATGGCATGGGCTGGTTTGTCGAAAAGTTCCGGGGCGAAACTTTGGTGAACCACGGCGGTACCATTCCGGGTTACAAAAGCCAGATAGGTTTTTTGCCGGAAAAGGATTTTGCCTTCGCTATCCTGACTAATTCAAGCAATACATCGGCCTGTACCGCCCTGCAATACCATCTCTGCGATATGCGTCTTGGCCATCCGGAGTTTGACTGGAACCGGCGCTTCCTTGAGGTACAGAAAAAAATGCGGAAAGAAATGGAGAGTAACTACCGGAGGCACCTGACAGCACTGGAAGCTCCGGGCGATCCCCTGGGCTGCGGCGGGCGTTACCGAAACGGAGCTTACGGCGAATTTACCGTGCTGGAAAAGGGAAAAAAACTGAGGATGCGCGTGGAAGCGGTTCCCAGGGTTTATTCCCTTGCCCCCGCCGCCGGCGGGTATACGCTCCTCCTTCCCTCCGAACGGCTGGCCTTTCCCTGCCGCTTTGAGCGGGACGATGAAAAAGTCAAGCCGCCCAAAGCCGCACGGCTCCTGGTAAAGATGGACCCCTTCCTGAACGATTACATCCCCTTTGATCGTGTGGGGGATTGATCCGCAAGTCTTAGAGCGCATCAAAATCCACGTTTACACCAAGTCCCGGCTCGCTGCCGAGGCTAAGAATATCTCCGTTACGGGTAAATCCTCCCCGGGCGCATCCTTCATCTTTGATCTCCATAAAGCCGTCAAGGTCGGCCAGTTTGATATTGGGCAGCGCCGCGGCCAGATGCGCCCCCGCTGTAATGGCGATCCGGGTCTCGGTCATGCAGCCCACCATACAGGAAAGCCCCGCAGCCTCGGCAATGGCGTTGATCTTTTGCGCCTTGTAAATACCGCCGCATTTCATCAGCTTGATATTGATAATGTCACCGGCTCCGGTTTTTACCGCTTTTAAGGCGTCTACAGGGCTGTGAACGCTTTCGTCCAGCATCAAAGGCTGCGTAATCCGTTCCCGCACAAAACGCATACCCTCCAGGTTCCAGCAGGGCAGGGGCTGTTCCACCTCGACGATTCCCAGACCTGTCATTTTTTCAAGAGCCCAAAGGGTGGTTTTTTCATCCCAGCCCTGGTTTGCGTCTATCCTCAGTTCCACATCAGGTCCTACAGCCTCCCGGATAGCCCGCAGATGCGCCAAGTCCTCCCCAGGGTCAAGGCCGGCTTTGATCTTTAGGATGCGGAAACCTTGTTCCACGAAAGACTTTGCGCGGGCGGCCATTACTTCGGTACTGCCGATGGTGATGGTTATGTCCGTCTGTACCTGTGGATTTGAACCACCCAAAAAACGATACAAGGGCAGTCTCGCGCGCCGTGATAAAATATCGTAAAGCGCTATATCCACGCCGGCCTTGGCCGCGCTGTAACCGGCGCTCCGCTTGTCCATGATCGTGTGGATGCCCCCCAGCTCGCTGGCATCGTAATTTTGCAGGGCCGGGGCCAGATCCCGCACAAACGCCAGCGTCGCTTCGGCGTCGGCGCCGGTAACCGGCGGAAAGGGCATGGCTTCGCCAAGACCGGTGAGTCCGCTTTCGGTTCTAATTCGTATAATAACCGCTTCGACCTGGGTCATGGACCCCAGGGCAATGGTGTAGGTGCCGTTGAGGGGCACTTGATATAGTTTAGCTTCTACACTTTTAATCCGCATAATGCCACCCCATTTCAAAATAGACTTGTTCAAAAACTTCAGTTTTTGAACAAGTCCAATAAATCTTGTACTAAGCAGAGGCTTTCCCAGGGAAGTGGGGATACGATTGTTCATAATATCCTTACCGGTAATTGATGACAAGCGGACTTCCGGTTCGATCGGCAATTCCGGTAACGCAAAGGTGTCTTCACCGTTACGGATAGCAAAGCTTGGCTGTTTTTTGTATAATAAGTTTAAGTCAGCTATTTCAAGACACCGGATTCTGAAACAGTCTTGAACAACAACCGCTTAAAATATTTCCGGTAAAGGCGACACTAGCTCATCCGGATAGAGCAGCTGCCTTCTAAGCAGCAGGTGGGCCGTTCGAGTCGGCCGTGTCGCAGACGCAGCGTGGGGGAGTCTGGGGAGAGCCCGGGAAATTCCGGGGACAATAAGCATGGCGGATGGAATTAGGTCCCCCGCCGGCGGCAGGCCAGGGCCCGGAAACCCCGGCGTTTAAGGTCCCCCAGCCAGGTAAAGCCGGGGGGTTTTCTTTTGATAAGACGATCCGCTTCGGCGGCGGGAAGGGCGATAAGGGAAAGCCCCCCGGGAAGGAGAAGGCGGCCAAGCCCTTCCCAGATCCTGTCGTAGGGCCTGGTCCCTGGGACGGATTCGGGGAAGGCCGCGATGAACCTGCAGCCCTGCCCCGCCGTATCCCCGCCGTCCGGGAACATCCGCGCGGACAGCCGGTCCCGGTCCAGCCACAGATCCACCCCCGGCGATATACGAATCTCCGTCCCTCCGCCCGCAGTAACGCTGTGCCCGGCCCCGGTAATGTTACTGTAGGATGCCCAGAGGGCAAGGATGTTCCTGCCATGGAGGATCAGAATCCGCGGCGCTTCCGCCCCTGAGCGTTTAAGGAATTCCAGAAACCAGAGGGGAAAATGACCCTGCCCCCCCTCATGGATCAACGCCGTAAAAGGCGCCCCGGAGGGGGAAAAAACATCGTCCACAGCCAGGCGGCGGAGGAGTTTGGCCGCGGTCTCCGCCGCCCCGCCGGGCCGGTCAAATTCCGCCGCCCCGTGGACCGTATCGATCTTATAAGTGATACCCTCCATTTCGCAGCAGCCGCTGTTCCGCAGATAAGCCGGACGCCGGAGCGGAAGAATTTCCTCCGGGGGAGATTCTCCCCCGTCCTGCCCCGGCGCGGTTTTCCCCCGGTCCCCGGCCCCATAGACAAAGACCCGGTGTTCCGGCCCGGCCTCTTCCCGGATCAGGGACGCCCCGCAAGCCCCAATCCCGGCCCGGAAAAAATCCGCCAGGGTATTTACCACCACGATGATTACCCGGCCCCCGGGGGCCAGGAGCCCCGCCGAACGGCCGATAAAATCCTCCAGCACCGGCCTCCCCGCCTTGGCGGGGACATTGGAAAGGATAAGGTCCCAGCTTTCCCCCATCCCGGTATCCAGCAGAGCTTCCGTCCGGGCGCGAAACAGGCCGGGCGCCAGCCGGTTGCGGGCCCCGTTCCCCAGGCTGAAGATCCGGGCCAGTTCATCCCGGTCCTGGGCGCAGACCAGGGGGGATTCTCCTGCGGCCTTCGCCAGGGCCCGGGCGGCGCAGATACCGATAAACCCGGTACCGCAGCCGGCATCCAGAACCCGGCGGGGCAGGGGGCCTCCCCCGGCAAGGTCCTCATCAATAAGGGCGGAAAAAACCTTCAGCAGGGCCCGGCTTCCCCGGTCTATGCCGGCGGAACTAAACAGGCCCTGGGACAGGGCAAAACGGAAATCAAACCCCCGGAAATAGAAGGGGACCTCTTTATTGCTGTAAATTTGCAGGTAGGATTCGTAATCAATTTCGACCTGGTCCGGGGAACCGGCAGCCGAAGCGCCGAAACCCTCCGGGCTATTCATAGCCTTTAACTGTTGACCCGTTCCACATATTCGTTAGTTTCGGTATTCACCAGAATTTTTTCATCCTGTTTAATAAAGAGGGGCACCCGGACAGTAAGACCCGTCTCGGTTCTCACCGGCTTGGTGGCCCCGGAAGCGGTGTCCCCTTTAATGTAATTTTCACTTTCCGCCACGGTAAAGACCACCTTGTAGGGAATCTTAATGTCGATAACCCGGCCTTCCCAAATAGTAAGCTCGTAGGACTGCCCATCCTGAAGGTAGAACTTCTTGTCTTCCATTTCGGCGATAGGCACCTCATGCTGTTCGTAGGTTTCACCGTCCATAAAATGGTAGTTATCCTGATCGGCGTACTGATACTGGCAGGAGTGAATATCCACCTGGGCGTCCTCAATCTCCTGCTGGGTAGGAATAGTCAGAGTCAGCACCGAGCCGTCCTTGATACTTTTCATCTTAATACGGGCAATGGCGGTACCCTTGCCGGGGTTATGAAATTCCCGTTCCACCACCAGGTAGGGCTGCCCCTTTTGGAGCAAACAGCTCCCCTTAACAATATCGCCGCCTCGAATCATAGATCCCCCGTTTCGTTTCCGGGCTGCCGGTCAGATCGATCCCGCCCGTTTGATAATCAATCTAAACATAACAAATTTTAGGCGTTTCGTCTAGGAGGAGGAAGGAAGGGCGCATCCGGCCCGAAGGGCCGGACCGGGCTGTGGAACGCTTTCGCGTTCCAGTGCTCCAATTCCTCGACTTTACCTATGGTAAAGTCTGCGGTATTTCCGCTTCTATCCCTTGCGCTTCCCCCGCGGCGCTTTTTTGCCGTTGCGGCGCTGCTAAAGCGGTTACCAGCGGTTCTACGCGCCTACCGTGCCGGGAGGGCACATCAGCCGCGAAACCGCTTACCAGCGGGTCCGGCTCCCGGTACAGGCCCCCCCTGTGCTATGATGAGCCTCCGCGGAGCAGAGCGCGTAAGCTGCGCTTACGGCGGGGTATTAAATCAGAGCCTCGAATAAACCAAAATGGACTAGAAAAAGAGGAGGACGGCATGGAAACTGCTATCAACCGGAAGATTCAGAGGGCGGGGGCGGAACCTTATGTGGAACCTTATATCGATCTCCGCAGCGATACGGTGACCCGGCCCACGGCGGAAATGCGGGAAGCTATGGCGGCGGCGGAACTGGGGGACGATGTTTACGGGGACGATCCTACCACCAACAGATTCGAAGCCCTGGCCGCCCGTATGCTGGGTAAGGAAGCGGCCCTGTTTGTGCCGTCGGGGACTATGGGGAACCAGCTCTGCGTAATGACCCATATCCAGCCGGGAAACGAAATTATCGCCGCCGCCACCTGCCACATTGTCCAGCATGAGGCCGGGGCGGCGGCCAAACTTTCAGGCGCCGCCTATGCCCTGGTGGATAACCCCGATAATAAAATTTACCCCGCCGATATACGCCGCCTGGCCCGCCCCGCCGGGAATGTCCATTATCCCAAAACCGCCCTGTTGTGCCTGGAAAACGCCCTCGGTGACGGGAACGTGGTTTCCCTGGCGGAGATGCAGGCCGCCTGCGATACGGCCCATGAAATGGGCTTACCGGTCCACCTGGACGGCGCCCGGATCTTCAACGCCGCCCAGGCCCTGGGGCTTCCGGTACAGGCCCTGGCCGCCGGCGCCGATTCGCTGATGTTCTGTGTGTCCAAGGGACTCTGCGCCCCCATCGGTTCCCTGGTCTGCGGCCCGGCGGAATTTGTGGAAAAGGCCCGGTACAACCGGAAGATTCTGGGGGGCGGCATGCGGCAGAGCGGGGTATTGACCGCCTGCGGGATCATCGCCCTGGAAAAGATGACTGGGCGCCTCCACATCGATCATGAAAACGCCCGCTACCTGGGGGACCGGCTTGCGGAGATTCCGGGTATCCGTGTGGACCGGGAAAAGATACGGATCAATATGGTGTTCTGGAAAACGGAGATCCCGGGTTTTGACGATAAAACCTTTGTCCCGTTCATGCTGAAACGGCATATCAAAATTGGGGACGCTTCGGAGGGTGTATACCGCTTTGTCACCCACCACGGTATATCCCGGGAAAATATCGACACGGTTGTACAGGTAATCGAGGGATACGCCGGAAGCCCGGAAGGAAGTCCGGGAGCTTAACTCAGGCCGAACCGGTTCCCCGGCGGCCTGAGCCCCCGCCGTAAGCTCAGTCCAAAAGACCTTCCAGTTCCTCCACCAGGCTGCCGAAGACTTTGCAGGCCGCCTCCACCGGGGCGGGGCTGGACATATCCACCCCGGCCAGGGCCAGGGCCTCGATAGGATAGCGGGAACCGCCGGATTTGAGGAAGGCAAAGTAATCCTCCCGCTCCCGGCGGCCCCCGGAAAGGACCCGTTCCGCCAGGGCCAGGGCGGCGGAAATTCCGGTAGAATATTTGTAAACGTAGAAGGCCCGGTAAAAGTGGGGAATCCTAAGACCCTCCAGATCGCTTGCCTCCTCAAAAACCATATCCGGGCCAAAGTATTTTTCCAGGAGTTTCCGGTATTCCCCCCGCAGTACATCTACCGTCAGGGGATTGCCCCCCTCTTCCAGCTCATGACTCCGTTTTTCAAATTCGGCAAACATGGTCTGCCGGTACAGGGTTGCCAGAATATCGTCGGCCCGCTTATTCACCAGGTAACGTTTAAGGTCCCTGTCCTCCGCTGTTTTCAGCAGGCGGCGGAACAGAAGTTCTTCGTTAAAGGTGCTGGCTACCTCGGCCTCAAAAATCGTGTAGTTGTACTGCATGAAGGGGTTGGACCGGGCGGAGTACCAGGAGTGCATGGAGTGGCCCCCCTCATGGGCCAGGGTAAAGACATCACGGATGCTGTCGCTCTTGTAGTTCATCAGGATATAGGGGTCGCCGGTAAAACTTCCCGCGGAAAAAGCCCCGGAACGTTTCCCCTTGTTTTCGTAACGGTCCGCCCAGCGGCCCAGGAGGCCGACGCGCAGAGTTCCCACATATTCATCCCCCAGCGGGGCCAGGGCCGTGGAAACAAGCTCCACCGCCTCATCCCAGCTTGTCTCCTTAATCGCCTTTGGGACCATGGGGACGTATACATCGTAGTGCCGCAGTTCCGTAAGTCCCAAAGCCTTCTTCCGCAGCCTGTAGTAACGGTGCAGGGGCCCCAGGCTGGCGCTTACTGCGCCGATAAGGTTGTCGTAGACCTGCTCATCCACTTTATCGGGGAAGAGGGCCGCCTGCCGGGCGGAAGGAAAACCCCGGACCCTGGCGCGGATAACATCGTTCTTAACAGAACCGGAGTAGAGGCTTGCCAGGCTTGTTTTGTGGGATTCAAAACGGCTGTAGAATTGCTCATAAGCTCGGCGGCGGATGTCCCGGCTGGGGTTTTCCATAAAAACCGACCAGGTGGATTGGGACAGGGGCAGCGCCCCTTCCGGCGTGTCGATGCTTCCAAAGTCCAGGTCCACATTGGTAAGAACAGAAAAAGTCTCCGAGGCCAGACCCTCTCCCTCGGCGTGGAGGGCGATAAGCCGTTCCTCCGCATCGCTTAAAATGTATGGTTTCCAGCGCAGGAGTTTTTTCAGGTATATCCGGTATTCGGTAAGCCGGGGATTCGACAGGAAGCTTTCCATGTCCGCTTCGGGAATGGCCTGGATTTCCGGGGCCTCCCAGGAACATGCGGCCTGAGCTTTGGCGGCGGCCATCATGAACTTCCCCGTCATGGTCCGCGCCGCGCTCGAACCCTCGTCTTCGGTCTGCCGCAGATCCGAGTAGTAGTTAAGCCGTTCCTCCAGGATTCTAAAATCCCGGATAAAATCCAGATAATCCGCCAGGGTTTCCGCGGATCTGCCAAGGGTCCCCCGGTAGGGGGCGATCAGTTCCGTCTTTTTTTCGTATTCCGCCAGGGCCAGGCCCCAGGCGTCATCGCCGGAAAAAAGTTTTGAAAGGTCCCAGGTGTTTTCGAGCTGCTGCTCCGCCCGGGAGGGTATGTTTGTCTGTATCATTTGTACAGCATAGCCCCCTGTTTATCCCGTGTCCATGCTGGGCACACGCCGGCCGGCAGGGGCGAAGTAAAAGCGTCCTGGTAAGGGCGTGTTAAGGAAAAAATATAACACCCGCCCGGCGCAGGGCAACTGTACTTATCCCGGCCAAATGCAAGCCCGGCTTTAGGCGGGCGGGCGCGCCGCGGGGCCGGCGGTAAATGTTTAGGTTTTTGCAAAGCAAAAACCTAAAGCCCAAAAATGGCATGGATGCCAGCTTTAGTTCCAGCACAACGCGCTCCGCACGTTGTGCCGCGCGCGCACTGTGCGCACTGCCCCAGCTGAAGCTGGGGCGCATTTTTCAATTTGGGGGCA
>JAIRNB010000317.1 GCA_031258265.1 Treponema sp.
GTATCCCCATCCGCGCTTATGTATTGGGCGGACATGATCGAATTGACATTCTTCACGAATCCGATGTTTTCCACCGCGCTGGTATAGTCCCTGATCCGCGTCAAGAATTCCGGTTCAAAAACATTTCCATAAGGCCGCGCCAGCCCCACAAGAATCATGGACTGTCCGCCGAAGGTATCGTCAATGTATTCCGAGACGATCCGGGCCCTGTTTCCCTTGGGCAAAAATCTGATATTGTTGTTGTCGATTTTCACCCTCGGAAGCTGCAGGGCAAAGAACAGGGTGATCGCGGAGATAATGACAAGGACAAGCGCCGGATGTTTAAACAATCTCCTCATCTCTCTTTTCCGCCTTTTATTTGAGAGTCTGGTTTAATACCCCGCCGGAGCTTTGATCCGCGCTCTATTCCGCAGAGGCTCATTCCCGGCGGGAACTAATACCCCTCCCTTTCGGGGAGCTTCATTTTTAAGCGGTTGTTGTTCAAAAATTTCAGTTTTTGAACAACTCAATTGGAGTCTGTCCACCGCGCGGGCATATTATGAACAGGCAATCACCGGCGGGTAAATTTTTCTTGCGTGGCGCCGGTATTTGGAATATATTGACATAGTATCGTTTACACAACCAACAATAGTTTTTTGTTCGTCGTGTAATAGACAGGGAAAAGGGGAAATGTTGGTTTCGCTACAATAATGCGCGAAATGAAGCGGGGGCTTTTATGAAAGAAATGAAGCTGGACCGGAAAACCCGGTACACGCGGAAGGTTTTGGCGGATAGTCTAATCGAGCTGATGAGGGATAAGCCGTTCACCAAAATAACTATCAGGGAGCTTTGCGAAAACGCGGATATAAACCGGACGACTTTTTACGCCCACTACCGGGACCCCTTCGATCTGCTCCGGCAAATCGAAGAGGAAACCCTTGGTTATATCGAGGACATGCTGAATAAATATGACGAGAAGCGCAGTAAACGGGAAATTTTGGAAATGGTTGAAGAAATACTCGGCTTTATTGCCAACAACAGCAAATCCCTCCAGGTTCTGTTAAGCGAAAACGGCGACATCGGGTTTCAGAAAAAATTGTTCCGCCATTTTATGCTTAAAGAACAGGTGATGAAATATTTCCCAAAAAAATCAATACGGGAAGAAACAAAGGAATACTGGTCTGTCTATGTTATCCACGGCGCCATCGGCCTGGTACAGTATTGGCTTAAAAATGAT
Source organism: Treponema sp. (assembly GCA_031258265.1). Lineage (GTDB taxonomy): Bacteria > Spirochaetota > Spirochaetia > Treponematales > Breznakiellaceae > JAISFT01. The sequence goes on from JAIRNB010000317.1 coordinate 1,217, forward strand.
ATGGTAGTACCGGTCCCTGAGCTGGCAAGGATACTAATGTTCCTTTCGTGGCGCGGAGAACTGCGTTAGAACCGGCCGGCGCAGGGGTTCAAGGAAGTCCAGCAGGGGCCTGGTCCACCCCCCGCCGGGCCCCGCCTCCCTGGCCCCCTGGGAAAGAAAGCGGCGGTAAAGTTCTACGATATGCCCCCGGATCGCCGCCCCCGCCGTATTGCCGATTCTTGGCAGTCCCCCCGTTCCGGGAAGCCCCGCGTTTCCGCCGTCCCCCGCCTCAAAAAGGCGGGCCGCGAAGGCCTCTGCCTCCTCCGGGGGGAAGGCGGTCCTGTCAAAGCAGGTCATGGCGTACATGGCCGCGGCCACGCAGTTCACACTGTGCTGTTTGACGTAGAGAATCGCGGCGGTAATGTCCAGGGCCCCCCGGCGGAATTCTTCCACCAGGGGGGAATCCCCCTCGCCAAACTTCCCCATGATCCGGCCAAAGCGGGTATAGCTTAGGATCACCACCATTACATGGAGGCTGGGGATGCACATTAAATGGGGATCAAGAAGATGTATCAGGAGAAAGCGGGGCCGCCGGATATAGAAGGGCCGGCGGGTGGTGGAAAGATTCTTCCGGTAAAGCTCCCCGGCGAAACGGTACAGCCCGGCCATGGAATCCAAAAAATCCGCCGCCTCCTTCCTGCCCCCTTCGCCGAAACGCTTCAGCAGAAAACCAAGCATCCGTACCCAGAAACCCACAAAATCCAGGTATACCTTGATCCACCCCGGCGCAAAGGGGATAAGGCCGTCCAACTCATGATCCACCTGGGAGACCGGTATGGATTTTTTCGTATTGAACTTTCCGGCCAGGGCCGCCCGGTACTGGCAGAAAAAGAAATTATAAAAAATCGAGGAGATACAGCGGCGGGCATGGGGCCGCAGACGCCGGTCCAAGATAATTCTGAAAAAAACCGCCGGCGTTGAAATACCCGCTGTCCCCTGTGTTACCGCTGTCATGGCAGGACCCCATAATACCACGCCGGTCCTGTCCTGTCATGGCCGGTACTTTAAGGGTTTTACAGTTTTTATGGTCTTTACACTTTCCCCCGCATGGGCTAAAAATTAGTGTCCGGTATCAAAATTTGACATGAGCCTGTCCGGGGATCTCAAAATCCGGGGGCGGGGGAAATTTTTCAAATAGGGAAGCTTTTCAAACAAGGTTTTTAGGGGCCAGCCCCTGCAAGGAGGTTTATCATGCGGACACTCGACCTGGGACTTTCGGGCCTGCGGGCGCCGGTTATCGCCGTGGGCTGTATGCGGATCAACAAGCTGGACAAGGCCGGCGCGGAAAAGTTTGTCAAAACCGCCCTGGACCTGGGGGCTTATTTTTTTGATCACGCCGATGTTTACGGCGGTGGGAGCTGCGAGGAGATCTTCGCGGAGGCTGCCGGCATGAATCCCGCGCTGCGGGAGAAGATTCTGCTCCAGACCAAGTGCGGCATCCGCCCCGGAGTGGCCTTCGATTTTTCCAAAGACCATATCCTAAAATCCGTGGACGGTAGTCTGCAGCGGCTCAAGACCGATTATATCGACGTGCTGCTCCTCCACCGGCCCGACGCCCTGGTGGAACCGGAAGAAGTGGCCGAGGCCTTTGGCATCCTCCACAGCCAGGGAAAGGTGCGGAACTTTGGGGTCTCCAACCAGAATCCCGGTCAGATTCGGCTTCTCCAGAAATACCTGCGGCAGCCGGTGGTGGCAAACCAGCTCCAGCTTTCCATCACCAACGCCACCTTCATCACCCAGGGCCTCCATGTCAACATGCTGGACGATACCGCCCTGGGCCGGGACGGAGGTATCCTCGACTTTTGCCGCCTAAACGACATTACCATCCAGCCCTGGTCCCCCTTCCAGTACGGCTTTTTCCAGGGAGTTTTCCTGAACAACAAGGAATTCCCCAAACTCAACGCTAAAATCGACGAGATTGCCAAGAAATACGGGGTAACCAATACCACCATCGCCATCGCCTGGCTTCTGCGGCATCCCGCCAAGTTCCAGCCGGTCACCGGCACCATGAACACCACCCGCCTGGCGGACTGCGTTAAAGCGGCGGAGATCACCCTAACCAAGGAGGAATGGTACGAAATTCTCCTGGCGGCGGGAAATACGCTGCCCTAGCGGCCATACCCCCGGATTTTCGCGTGAATTTGCAAAAATCTACAGGCATAACGGGATTCAGGGATCTGGGCGCATCCCCGGCTTCGCCGTGGACCGGGCTTTTCGGGGCTCCGCTAAGGCAACTACCGTTGCCACGCTCCGGCCTCCTCGCCCCTCCGGGGCTGTGGTGGCGCGCTTCGCGCCCCCTCCAATCCCTTGCGCGATAAGGGCAGCCGAAGGCTGTTATTTAACAAATGCGGCACCGCATAGCGCCATCGTATGCCCCCAAATTGGATAATGCGGC
>JAIRNB010000324.1 GCA_031258265.1 Treponema sp.
CCGGCGGCTATGGTTACGGCGGGACCGTTGATGAACCAAACGCTGCTCGTCAGGACCAGGGATTTTCGTATGGTCAGATCAACGTCGAATGCCAGTCTGCCTTCCCGGATTTCGATATAGCTGCCGTTCTGATCGCCGCCGTTCCACTGGATAACGGGGTCCGCCCCAGAGGGGCCCAGCAGCCAGCCGCTGTACCATTTATCGCGGCCCTCATCATACCCGGTTTTTTCCGGGCTGAATGAGGAAGCCGGGCCCCGGGCAAACCAGGAACCCAGGCGGGCGATGATGACCGTGTTTTGTCCCAGGGGGAATCCCCGGTATGCGCCGCTGCGGAGTCTGCCTCCCCCCATGGCCTCTACGGAAGCCCCTGTAAGGTACCCATAGGGACAGGGATTCCCCCCCGCCAGGTAATCACTGTTATCCGCTTCGATAAGCAGGGACGCGCCCCGGTTCACCCTGAATCGTATATGGCTGTAATCCTGCCCCCCCGTTCCCAAGCCCCGGTAGGGAATACGGAAATCCGGAAGCTTATCTTCCCCCGGCGTACCAATGTCTATGACGATTATCCTGTGGGGTTCCGCTTCCGGGGGCAGATCTGTTCCCCTTATTTCGATTTTGTCGGCAGCGGGGTCCGGCGCCACGGTGATATTGAACAGACTCATAACTTTTTCGCTTAACTCCGCGTTGTATGGCGATGCGGTCTTGCCGTACTCCACGGTGTCCGGGCCGCTTCCCGGCGCGTTGGGACTGTAAACCGCGTTGAAGATTCTTTGTAAACTGTCGTCCGCAATGTAATACCATGCCGTATTAGCGCCGGAAACCAGGCCGGCGGCGCCGTTTTCATCATAATACGCCAGCCGGTATTCGGCGGCCGCGGCGGGGCGCTTAAACACCGCGCCCACGGGCATAAGGACCTCCCGGACCTCCGTGATCTCGGCGGGGTTTCGGCTGTTCCCCGCCGCTAGTCCAACGGTAACCGGTGTACCGGACTTTAGGTTCGCGGGTTCCTGGGGTCTAAGGGTAAGGCTTTTCCCCCCATTCGCCGGGCTAATATCCCAGCCTGTAAACTCGCTGAACGTTACCGGTACATCAAAATTGAACGTTACCGATACGGCGGCGCTGGAGGAATCATAATGTACCGATGTTTCTACCAGGGTCGGGGCCCCGGTGTTTTCCGCCGGGGAATCCACAGGCGGCGGATCCTGGATTTCCCTCCGAAGGCCGTCAATGTCCAGAGGACAGGCGCTAAAGAGGAAGACCAGGAGGAGGCCGGATATACCGGTAAAAATACAATCGTTTCTCCCCCCGGGCTTTTTTTGGGCCATGCCCCGCAAACCGCATAGGACCAAAGCTTCGATGCGGCTTATAAGTTGTGGTTTTGCCGCAAAAGTTAAGACCCGCATTGCAAGAGGCCGCTAGGGCTTAGGGGGGTAGGGGATTTGGAATCCGCTAATGCCCGTGCTGGAATCCACATAGTCTTTAGCCTTTCCCGTATCAGCGCCGGAGATTTTCAGCGGGTCCTGACCGGAAGGACCGACAGGGACCGTTACCGTTGTATCCAGGAATTTGGGATCAAGGAAGCTGCCGGGGAATATGGTGATAAGCGTTTGGGAATGGCCATAAAAATTATAATCGTCACCGTTGGCAAATACGCCGTGGACAGGGAAAATACCGGTCTCACTTTGGTCAATATTAATAGCGAAGGATGCGTTACCGGCAAACCAGACGGAATAGATTAGGGCGAAGGAGCGCCGGACCGTTACCTTCGCATCAATGGCGATTTCCCCCTGGCGGACTTCGATGTATTTTTCGGCCCCCTGGCCGCTGTCCCATATAATTCTTGGTTTAAGGGAGGAAGCTCCGTACAAACCCTGGGCCTCGTCCGCCGCTCCGATAAGCCAGCCTGAGTAGTATTTTTGGAAATCAGGGCCGGTGTAGTCAAGCATAGATTTATCGGCGCCGCCGTCCTTATACGATTCTGCCCCCACGGCAAGGTAAGAACCGCTGCGGCTGAGGATCACCGCGCCGGTTCCCAGGGGGAAACCTTCCCAGGCGGCATCCCGGATTTTACCGCCGGCCATGACTTCCACACAGCCGCCGTTGAAGTACCCTGTGGAGCAGGAATTCCCCGCGCCCTGGGCCTCATACGCGGAATTATCCGCCTGGATAACCAGGTAAGCCCCCTTATTTACCCGGAATCTGATATGGGCGTAAAGACCGCCCGGCGATCCCAGGCCCCGGTCCGGGATAGAGAAGGCCAGGCCGCTGTTATCTTCGCCGGGAATACCGATGTCGATTACGATGAGGTTCCCTGGCCCGGCGCCGGCGGCTTGGGGCAGAATGTCCCCCTTGATTTCGGCTTTATCGCCGGCGGAGTTTTGTCCCACGGTAATTTTGAACAGGCCAAGGACGGCCTGGCTGATCACGGTATTGTACCTGATAGTGGTTTTTCCCGGTTCAACCGTATCCACCGTGTCCGGGGCGTTGGGACTGTAGATTGCGTTGAAGAGCCTCCGCAGGCCGGGGTCTGTGACTTTGTACTGGGCATAATCGCCGCCGCTGCTTAGGCCGGCCAGGCTTGTGGACTTATCGTAAAAGCCGACCTGGTACTCGGCGGAACCGGAACCGGGACGTTTAAGTTCCTCAATGCCCGGCGGCAGGGCAACCCTGCGGTCCTCCGGGGCGGCGGGATCGTAGGTCCGGGCGACCACGAAATTCCCCGCCGCCTTTGCCGCCATGGCCTCCACCGTTGTTTGGTCCTTGCCCTGGAAGACCGGGGCTGTCGCGGGGATGTCCAGGAAGATGGGCATAAATATATTCCCGGTTCCAAAGAGATTTTCCCCCAGGGACTGGATGGCGGCGGGGAGTTCCAGGACCCGTATTACCGTGCTGATGTCGTCCTCCCCGCCAGGATTGGCGGGGCTGAATGCCCCGGGGGCGACGCTTAGTACCGGCAGATTACCGATGGCAGGAATTTTAAAGGTGTCGGTCATGGATACGGTAATAGTTACCGCCCTGGCCGAAGACGCCCGCAGGAGATAGGATGCCAGCCATGAGGCGCTTTTGAATTTTGTGATCTTTAACCCGGCCCCCTCCTTTTCCAGATTGAAAATCATATCCGCCGTGGCCCGGCTCATGATCCCCGCGTCCGGGTTATCAAGTACCGGCACTGAATCCGGTCTGCCGGAAACTATGTGATCCGCCGAAAAATCCACGGGTTTTAGACAGGATACGCTTACAGCGGAGAGTAACAGGGTTATGCCGGCGGCTGTCATCCGCAGACTATTACAAATTTTTACAAATACCGTTCTTTTTCTCATAAATACCGTTCCATTTTTAAATATCAACCAGCGATTTCATGGGGGCGGCTTCCGAAAAAATGATCTAACCGGAGAAGACTGGGGCTTTGGGAAACCACGCCGCCATGGTATAAAGGATAGCGCATTTTTAGAGGGATATTAGGTTTTTGATAATTTTTCCGGTACTTTTGAAGCTACCCAGGGGGGCCGGTGTCCCGCAGCGGGAGGCTCATTCCCAGTGGGGTCTAATGCCCTGCCCTCTGCGGTGGAGTTCTTCACCCCTGGGCCTGGCGGAACAGTTCAAGGAATTCGCCCCGGTCCAGGGCCTGGGCCCCCAATAGTTCCTTGTAGGGGAGGATCATCCCCAGGTCCCAGAAGGCAAAGCCGGAATCCCGCAGCCAGCGGCCGGTTTGGACCAGTTGGACGCTTCCCGCGGAGTTTTCCTCTTTGTAGCCGGAGTAGCTGGTGTAGACCCTGCCCGCGGCGGCCCCGAATTCCCCGGCCACAAGCCGTCCCCCCCGGTAAAGGCCGAAAGCCGCCATGCGGGGGCTTTTCCGGGAAAATTTCCGGCCTCCCGCGCCCTGGGTCCGGTACAGGGTATGGAAGCTTTGGCGCAGGGCCGGGGTAAGCCAGTCCTCCCCATGGACCTGGGCGCAGCGTTCCAGGACCATGCCGAATAGGGCGGGGTCTTCCGCCTCCCTTCCCAGGCCGCCGGTTTTTAGTTCGTAGCGGGGGATAAGCCGCTTGACTGTACGGCCCTCATGGAGATTGCCGAAGAACAGAACAGAACGTTTTTGGTGCATTTCCGGGAGCAGGATGGCTTTTTCGCCGGGTTCAGCGCCGGAGATTGCCGACATGACCAGGAATCCGGCGGCCATGAGCCGGGCAACGAAGGGGGCTGAGAAGTCCAGGGCCAGGCAGAACTCCTCCCGGTATGAAATAAAATCCAGCATAGAGGCGATAATTTGGGGATCATCACTGGGATCAATGAAAATATGACCGGAATTTGTAAATTTTAGCGGTTGAAACAAAGCCACAGCCTATCTTCGCGCAAGGGATGGCAGCGGAAATACCGGAAGCCCCCGAAGGGGGCTGAGGAATTGAAGCGGACAGCCCGGCCCCGGCCCGCAGGGCCGGGGTGCGCCCATAATATTGAGTTTTTAAAGCCCGAAGGACTCCAGGATTTTATCGGCGGTAGCTTCCAGAATCCGGTCGTTGATATAGGATGGATCATCAATTTTGGCCTTGAGTTCCGCAATCCGCTGGGCGCGGCTGTCGGGGGCGGAGGCAACAAGGGCCGCGGCCCGGTAGATCTCGGCCTTTTCCAGGGCTTCCGGGGAGAAACTTATGGAATCGGCGGTGGAATTCCGTGCCGCCGGTTCGCTTCTCCCTGGGCGCTTGCCGGGCTGAATGGGCTCTATATAACCTATCCTGTCGATCATCATATCAACCTACCTGTGCTAATTATCGGCGTGATCCGCCAATAGTTTACACGCAATAGTCTACCGGGTGTTCTGTCTTTTTACCAGATACATACAGGGAAAATTCCCCTTTTTGTTCGGAATTCCGCTCCAGCGCCACGAGAATTTCCGCCGGGGAACCCCGCAGGTACTCCTCGTGGACCTTGGTCATCTCCCGGCCCAGGCAGAGCCGGCGATCCTCCCCCAGCTCGGCGAGGTCCTGGCAGAGTTTGAGTACCCGGAAGGGGGATTCGTAGAGTACGAAGGCGGCGCCGGTTTCCAGGAGTTCTTTAAGCCGGGAACGGCGGCGGCCTGCTTTGGGGGAGAGGAAGCCCTCGAAAATCACGGTTTTGTCCGAAACCCCGGCGACGCTGACCAGGCTGGCAAAGGCGGAGGGTCCCGGTATGGGGATAACCTGGTATCCGGCCTCGGCGGCCCTGCGGACGAGGACCGCGCCGGGGTCGCTTATTCCCGGAGTCCCCGCATCGCTGGCATAGGCCACCTTTTTGCCTTCCCCCAGGGCGGCCAGGACCCGTTCCGCCGCCGTTTCTTCGTTTTGGGAGCGGCAGGAGAGCAGGGGACGGCGGATTCCCAGATGGCTTAGCAGTTTGAGGGTCCGCCGGGTATCCTCGCAGGCCACCATATCCACGGATCTGAAGGTTTCCGCGGCCCTGGGGCTTAGATCCCCCAAATTCCCGATGGGGGTGCCGATAATATACAGGATTGACACCGCTAGACTATACCAAAAGCCGGGGCGGGGAACTATCTGTCTATCTATTTATCTGTCTATCTGTCCGTTCCGGGCTGGGGGTATTATGGGACTTCTGGAGATTCTGATCTTTTTGATACTGGGATCTGTCCTGCTGGCCTTTGGTTATACCCTGTTTTTCCGCATATCCCCAGGAGGCCGGGGACGGGGAAAGGCGGAGGGGCCGGGGATTGAAGGCCAGGCCGGGGACCCCCAGACTTGTCCGGTCTGCGCCGCCAGGCTTCCCCCGGGGGTACTTGTAAAGTCCGCGGTCTATCCCCCCGTCAACGGCACGGACCGGCTCATGCACATCATGGGCTGCCCTTTTTGCCTGGAGGGGGAAGCGGAAAAACGCCGCCGCCGGGTCTGTCCGGTCTGCCATAAACCCCTTGGGGATAACGACTACCTCTTTGCCAGGGTCTTTGAGCGGCCCGGCAAGTCCCATGTCCATGTGTTAGGTTGTATCAACTGCCGCCGCCCCAGGGTAAGGGGGGGATGAGCAGGGATGCGTTTACTTTTTTGTTTATTTTGGGCGCATTTTTGCGTGCCCCGCACGCAAAAACCGGGCTATCCGCTTCAATTCCTCGACTTTACCTCCGGTAAAGTCTGCGGTATTTCCGCTTCTATCCCTTGCGCAGTGAAAGCAACCAAAGGTTGTATATTACTGACCCGGAAAGATACAAATTGACATGAAATGGAAATGATGATATGATTGGGGAATGTAAAAGCAGGAGGGTAGGAAGCTTATTCTAACAGCGCTGTAATAAAGACGGATAATCATTATCCGAATTAAAAAAAACGGCGGCAGCCCTTCTGAAATAGTCGCGGCTACCGGCTGTTCGCGCCAGGCCATATATCCCCTCTGGAATAACTGGAAGAAAAGTAAGAATAAAGAAAAAGCCATCACGGT
>JAIRNB010000332.1 GCA_031258265.1 Treponema sp.
GCGCTGCCTGCCCTGGTTCCGCTGTTGTTGTTCTGGGTCTTCCCTGTTATTTACTCATTCTGCCTCAGTTTTACTGATTGGGACATGATGTCAAAAAACTTCAATATGGTGTGGTTCAGGAATTTCAGTTCCCTGCTGCGGGCTCCAAAATTTTACCAGGTTCTTGGTAATACCCTGGTGTTTGCTTTGGGCAGCACGATCCCCAGTATTGTGCTGGGGTTGCTCCTGGCGCTGCTTCTTTCCGGTCCGCGGCAGGGAAGGGATTTTTTCCGGTCCCTGATCTTTTCCCCCTACATTACCCCCATGGTGGCGGTAAGCATCGTTTGGTCCTGGATATTTGAGGAACGGGTGGGGGTATTGAATTTTATCCTCTCCCTGTTCGGCCTGCGGGGACTCAGATGGACGGCGGGTATGGACACCGCCATGCTGTCGGTGATCATTGTCACCGTGTGGAAACAACTGGGGTGGTTCATGGTGTTTTATGTGGAGGCCCTTCGGCGGGTACCGCAAAGTCTGCTGGAGGCGGCGGCTATAGACGGGGCCGGTATTCTGCGGCGCCTCATCCACATCATGATTCCCATGGTATCCCCGGTTACTTTTTTTCTGGTTATCATCAGTACCATTAATTCCCTGCAGGCCTATGACCAAATTCAGGTGTTGACCGGCGGCGGCCCCGCGGGGGCAACCCGTACCCTGCTGTTCTATTATTATCAGGAGGCATTTGTCAATTTCGCGGCGGGCAGGGCCTCCGCGGTGGCGGTATTTATTTTAGTGATTACCGCCGCTCTCTCCGGGGTGGAGGCGATCATTTCAAAAAGGATGGTCCACTATGGCTGAAATAGCCGGATATAGTTTCATGGCCCGGCGTCCGGCGCTGCCCGGGATTGACCGGAAAGAATTGCCCTTCTCCCTGGATTCAGTAATTCTGCGGACTCTGCGGCGCCTTTCCATAATGGCTGCCGGTTTTGTCATGGCCTTTCCCTTTTTGTGGATGCTGTTAAATTCTCTTAAAACCAGGGATGAAATATGGGCCCTGCCTCCCCGCTTCCTGCCGGCGGAACCCCAATGGCAAAATTACGCCGGTGTGCTATCGGATGGGATATTTTTCCGCTATATGTGGAACAGTTTTTATACATCCGTACTTTTAACCCTCTTTACCCTGTTGAATTCCGCGATGTTTGCCTATGCCATCACCAGAATCCGTTTCCGGGGCCGGAATCTGCTTTTTATTATGGTGATGCTTACCTACATCATGCCCCCGGCCTCTACCTATGTGCCCGCATATATTCTCCTGGCAAAAATGGGGCTTATTAACTCCCACAGCGGCTATATGATTTCTTCCGCGGCAAATATTCTTAGCATTTTTTTCTTCCGTCAGGCTTTTCTTGGGATTAACCGGTCCATCCTGGAAGCCGCCCGGATTGACGGTGCGGGGCACTGGATAATTCTATGGCGGGTTGTGGTTCCCATATCCGCCTCTGTTTTTGTTACCATGGGGGTTTTGAATTTTATCGGGGCTTACAACAATTACCTGTGGCCCTCCCTAATTCTTAAACGAAAAGCCAATTATCTGGTGAGTATGGGGTTAAGATCGTTCTTTTCCGCCGGGGGGGCTTACGGCATTAAATGGGGAGCCATCATGGCCGCCTGTTGTATCGTTGTTGTTCCGCTGCTGCTCATCTTCGCGGTCAGCGGACGTTGGATAATCAGGGGTATTACAGGGGACTGTGCAGTTAAAGAATAGAAAATGCGCTTATTTCCAAAACTTCAGCTGGGACAGCCCCTAATAGATAGAGTCGTTCAAAAACTTCAGTTTTTGAACGACATCTGCTTAAAAATATGCCGGAAACTTTAGTTTCCGGACACCTAAAATTTTTTTTGGAGGGAATCATGAAGAAGGGTTTTTATTGCTTGTTACTCTGCGCGGGGATACTGCACATTACTGCCTGCAGCCCCCGGGAGTCCGGAGCCGCCGCTTCCGGGGAATCCCCAAAACCGGTGGAGATTGAATTTTGGTACGGCCTGGGTGGCTTTCTTGGTGAAACCATGGAATCTATCATTCAATCTTTTAATGAATCCCAGAATGATGTCCGGGTAAGCGGGGTACAGCAGTCCAGCTACCCTGAAACCGCCCAGCAAATTCAGGCAGCGGCGGCGGCAAATCAGGTTCCCGCCGCGGCTTTGTTTGATATTTTTACCATGAGTGTTTTTTCTGAAAACGGCATCCTCGAAGCTCTGGATCGCCGTGTGGCGGCGGCGCAGGGATTCAACAAAGAAGATATTATCCCTTCGTTTCTTGCCTACTGTGTTAATTCAAAAAATGAGCTTATGGCCCTCCCGGCTTACGGCACAACCCAGGTTATGTATTACCGTGTTGATTCTTTCCGGGAAGCGGGGATAGATCCGGACCAGGCGATGAAAAATTGGGAGTCTTTGGCGGAAGCGGCGGCGAAAATGACTAAAAGGGAAAACGGGGAACCGGTTTTTTACGGCTGGGAGCCCATGGGGGGCGCCTACTGCATGACCGACATTGCCTTTAGTAACGGCGGGCGGATTCTGAGTGAAGACGGCAGGAAAGCTATGCTGGATACTCCCGAATGGATCGAATCCTGGGACCTGGTGCGGAAATGGCTGTTTGAAGACCGGATTATGAGGATTCACTGGGGCGGTGACGGCTGGGAATACTGGTATAAGACCATCGACGATGTGATGCAGAACCGGGCGGCCGGTTATGTGGGGTCCAGCGGCGATCAGGGGGACCTGGATTTTTCTATTGTGGCGGCCCACGTTCAGCCTGGTTTTGGCGATCATCCCCCTTCCCCCGGCGCGGAGTGCCAGAGTCTGGCTTTAATGGCCGCCGCAACGGAAGAACAGAAGGACGCCGGATTCGAGTGGATCAGGTATTTCAACAGTGCGGAGATAACCGCCCGTTTTTGCATGAAAACCGGATATATCCCGGTCCGTAGTTCCAGTACCGAAACGCCGGAATTCAAAGCCCATACGGCGGAACGGCCCCAGGCCCTTGTACCTCTGCGGCAGGCGGAGATTGCCCGGAAAAGTTTTATGGATTTTACCGGCGGTAAGATCAATACCGCGGTTCAGGACGCCTGTGAGCTGGTACAGATTGAAAACGTACCCGCCGCCAAGGCCCTGGCCGAAGCCCAGCGTATAGCCCAGGCGGCGCTGGACGAATACTGGGCGGAACGGGACCGGCTGTAGCTGCGGAAGGGACAGCTTGTTACCCACTCAATCACTGTGATGGAAGCTGTCCCCAATGCGGCATGCACGGGGAAGCGAAAACCGGATGTGTTAAGCTTCCGGCGGGAATCGCTAAAAAGCCCTCCGGGACTGCGCCGCTGTAACTGTCGCATGGCAGGACTTTCTACATAGTTTCAATCCACGGGCCCGCGCGGGATGCGACGAAAGAGAATTTGGCGGAATGGTACGCCGACAAAGTTTCAATCCACGGGCCCGCGCGGGATGCGACGCGCTGTATGCCATTTCCAAACTCCTTATGATACGTTTCAATCCACGGGCCCGCGCGGGATGCGACA
>JAIRNB010000011.1 GCA_031258265.1 Treponema sp.
GTTTCCCCGCCGCATATATCATACTCGTACTGCGTAATCAGATTGTCCGGCGTATTTTTTGCGGACCATGCGTAAGGCGTTTGAACGTGGTCATATATGAGCTTGAACGTCTTTCCGGCAAGGTCGTACTTAAACGGGAGCGCATTGCCACTCATCATAATATTCGGACCGCTGAAGTCGAAAATGCGCTGCGTCTTTGCCGCTTCAAGGACTTCCTCGTGCGTCATCGGCGGATCTATATCCCGTGGACGGTAAGCGTAGCGTGCGCCCCGTCCGTCCATTCCCGCCATCGGCGGTTCCTTGTCTCCGTTCAGGGTTATTGTCTCAAGATGAGCCGCGTCACCCGTTATTTCAAGGCACGCGCCGTGAATCTCGTATTCCGGCTCATCATCTTCGTTAAATCCGAGCTTCACTCCCGTGGCTTTCATGTCAAAGAGATTCAAAACCTCAAGCCACATCTCGCCGGCGAATTCGACGCCCCATTTGGCGTAAATGTAATACTCGTCGTCAATGCGCAGATAGTCCGACGGATATGTAACGGTTACGGTGTCGCGCGGATCGTCAAGCATCACGTTAGTCGAGCATACGACGGACGGGAAGTATGTGAGAACCTCGCGCCCGCAGCTATATTTCCAATGCAGACCGCGCCCCTCAAGCCGGTTAGTCGTCGTATGCAGCTTCCCGGGAACCGAGTCCCTATACCTGCCTCCGTCCCGCACCGCGTATCCGAAATGGTAATGCCTTTGGATTTCGCGTGGTATATCGCGGTAGTGCGTGGGCTGTCTCATTCCGAAAAGGTCTCCTCCGACGGGTACGGAGATTCCGAACCACGTCTCAAACGCCGTGACAAGCTCCGTGCGCTCGTCGAGTACGATGTGCCAGCCGCGGGACGTACCCGGAATCAGATGCGTGAACAGGGTAATCTCGCCGAATTTGATGGCGGAATACGGAACCCGGTCAAATTCCGCTCCGTTCTCCGCGACATACAGCGTATCCGCGTCGTGAATTCGGTAGTCGAGCCGCTTCGGGGCATGCTCTCCTTCGAATTTAAGCTGAAAGCTCCGCCCCTTCATATGGCCGCTCAGCGGGATTCCGGACTTCGCCTTCGGCACGGCGGCGATCTTTTTGTCAACCTCCTCCGCGGTCATCGGGTTAAACGTTTTGAAAAACATAAAAAACCCCCATTATTTATTTTGTGAATTACCCTTTTTTAAGGAAGTCGCGGCATATATGCCGAGTCCATAATGTGTCTACATTATGGACAGACACTATATAACAGAGTGTTTCAATTGTCAGCACGGCTAAAAGCTGGCCGCCTAAAGGCAGTGGTTTTAAACCTGACACATGAAAATAAAAAACAGGCCCCTTCAACAGGCTTCGATGACGATCAGCGACACGCTTTTTACCGGCATGCTGAATGAAAGCTTTAGCCCGCCGTCAAGGGGGACCAGAGTTTGCGCCGGCTCTAAAAGCTCCAGTTCCGCTTTGGCCTTGATTGCATTGTACTGGCCGCCCTCCGGATAATCGGGACGGCCCTGCCGTACCCATTCGGCATAGGCGTTGGAATGGAGTCTGTCTATCCGGTAATGGGTAATTTTACAGGGCCCTGAAAAGGGCAGGTTTTCCACGGAACATTCAACCGGGTACTGGCCCTCCGTCTCCCAGGTGTCCTCATGGCAGTACAAAAAAACTTCCAAGGATCTTGCCCCGCTAAGGGTTGCCCAGCCGTCAAGTTCCGCCCCCGCGCCGGTCCCCCGGTAATCCTTGTAAAATTCAGGACTCCTGCCCCTGGATGAATCAAGGCGTACCAACTGCGAACCAAGGCGGGCGAAAAGCCGGAAGAGGTTCATCACCGCCTTGTCTATGCCCTGGGTAGAAAAGGTTCTGGTCCCCTCAAAGCAGCGTTCCCCCTCAAACATAAAGGCCCAGGCCAGAGGACGAATGTCCATACCTAATTCAAGGGAAAGATCGTGAATATTCTTGTAGGCCGAAGCAATATAGGAAGCGTAGTATTCGGTGTTTCTAAAATCAAAAGCCGGATTATCAAAACGGCCGCCCGCCGCCCAGCCATCGGGGTCCGCCTCGGAAAGAACACATTCAAGACCGCCGTAACCACATTCTTTGATGACAGCCGCCCCGATCCGTACCTGATCCAGCAGCCGTTTTATCGACGGCGTTTTTTCCAGGGTCTTTTTGGTTGTAAAACCATAAGCTCCGCCCTTGGTATGAAAACTGGTAAAATCCAGGCGGGTCCCGGTTTTACCGCTTTTGAAATTGATTCCCGATTTAACATGGGTAAGAAATTCCCGGAGAAATACGGCCGCCGCGCCGTCCGGGGCAAGGGGGCCGCAGGTGGCCGGTCCGCCAAACCGAAGGGTGGGACATACATCGTGAATCGCCGCCTCCGTATAGTCAAAGAGTTTACAGTATTCCCCGCAGGTACCGCCCCAGTAGAATATATCCGGTTCATTCCACATTTCGAAATACCAGGACTCAAGTTCCGCCTGTCCATAGCGGTCCAGTAAATGTTCAACCAGGGCGCGGATAAGCCCATACCACTTGTCATAATCCTTGGGAGGCCGGTTCCAGCCTACCCGCCGGTATTCATTGTAAATATTCCCCGGGTCTGCCCTTATGCCGCTTAAATCGGCCATATCCATGGGCATAAAACCTATCTCAAAAAAAGGCTTACAATTACTGCTAAGCCATATATCGCAGATCCTGTCGATTACGGTGAAGTTATAAACCGGATTAGCCCCCTCATCTTCGGTGTATACATTGGTGGAGCCCCATTTATACGTGCCGTGACAGTTTCCGGTACAGAGCAGATGGTGTGTTCGTATATAATAGGGCTTTTCCAGGCTTCCGAATTTCTTTATCAGTTCCATACCGCCGGGGGAGTGGGTATAGTTACATTCGTCATAACCGATATAATTCCAGTTATGCGGCAGAGTCCCGCCCCCCTGTGATACGTCAATATTTA
Source organism: Treponema sp. (assembly GCA_031258265.1). GTDB lineage: Bacteria > Spirochaetota > Spirochaetia > Treponematales > Breznakiellaceae > JAISFT01. The sequence continues at coordinate 2,984 of JAIRNB010000011.1, forward strand.
CTTTTACAAGCCTGTCCATTTTTCAGCTCCCTGTTAAAATATGCCCCCCTCCATTTCTGAAAATCCCTCTCATCATTCGATGATGATAAGCTGATGTACCGCGAGGCGCACGCACTGCGCGCACTGCCCCGGTTAAAACCGGGGCGCATTTTTCAATTTGGGGGCATACGGAGGCGCTATGCGAAGCCGCATTGGTTTAATATACAACCTTTGGTTGCTTTTATCGCGCAAGGGATAGAAGCGGAAATACTTTTGGCGAAGCCAAAAGATTGGAGCGGATAGCCCGGTCCGCCTTTTTACGAAGTAAAAAGGCGGATGCGCCCAAAAAGGGAAGCCGCCCCATACGGTTTCTTACAGCTTGACCGATCCCTTAAGCAGGTCCTTAGCGGCGCTGCTGGTGCCGATGTATACATCGTATTCCATGTGTTCAAATTCAAAGCCGGGGGTATGGGGGTTATACCACTCCAGTTTTTTTAAGGGGCAGCACAGATCAACGGCGCGGCTCTGGCCGCCTTCAAGTTCCACCCGGGCAAAACCGCGTAGGAGTTTAAGCGGACGGTCCACGGATGAATGGCTAAACCCGATATACAACTGTACTACCTCAGTCCCCCTGCGGTTTCCGGTATTGGTAACGGTACAGGATGCCGTAACCGCGCCGTCCCGGACGCCGAATTGGGGATTGTCCACCTTAAACGTGGTATAGGAAAGGCCAAACCCGTAGGGGTATAAAGGCTGTTTCCCTTCTTTTTCCAGCTTGGCGTAGCCGTGGTAGTAATCGTACCACTGGTTCGTGGTGTCCCAGTTAAGCTGGGGAAGATCGGTTTCACGGACCGGCTGGACATAGGGCAGCTTCCCGCTGGGATTGATGTCGCCAAAAAGAATCTGGGCTATGGCGGTCCCCCCTTCCTGGCCGGGGTAATAGGCCATCAGGATACCGCCAACCTTGTCCATCCATTCGGTTACCATAGTGGTATTACCGCCAATGATTACCACCGCGGAATTCTTATTCACCGGACCCGCCGCTTTGATAAGGGCAATTTCATCATCGTGGAGATTCAGGGTTTTACGATCGCCGCCAATGGCCTCGGTGTAGTTATCGGTTCCCTCGCCGGCCACATATTCCCCTTCGTCGCCGTGATCAAAACCGGCGATAAACACCACCGCATCGGCGGCGGCGGCGGCTTTTTTCGCCCGGTCAATATCGGAACCGTCATCAAAGACCACCTGCAGCCCCAGCGCGGCCTTGCGTATCCCCTCCAGGGGACTAACCACGTACCTGGGGAATACCCTGGAAGAACCGTAGTCGCCAATGTTTGGTTTTTCCCCTAATTTGCCAATGACGGCAATGGTTTTAATAGCGTTCCGGTTAAAGGGCAGGACATGATCGTTTTTAAGCAGGGTGATTCCCTCCTGGGCGGATTTGAGGGCCAGGGCGATATGCTTATCACAGCCGATAACATCTTCGCCATAGTTGGCGGTATAGGCGTCTTCAAAAGCCAGCACTGTCCGTACTATCCGCAGAGCCGCGTCATCGATCCGCGCCTCCGGGACCAGACCGTCCTTCACCGCCTTGATCAATTTGTCACCGTACACGATGGTGGCGCACATTTCCATGTCTTCACCGTTATTCGCCCCGGCCACCGTATCTTTTACGCCCCAGATAAAATCGCTCATCACAAAGCCGTCAAAATCCCATTCTTCTTTAAGGACCTTGCGGAGCAGATAATCGTGATGACCGCAGTGTACGCCCTTGTAAAGGTTATAGGCGCTCATGATCGAGGCCGCCCCGGCGTCTACACATTCTTTGAAATGGGGCAGAAACACCTCCCGTTCGGTGCGGCGATCACAGTCCACACTTACCTTGAAGCGGCTTATTTCCATGGAATTAAAGGCGTAGTGCTTCACACAGGCCATGACATTTTCTTCCTGCACCCCCCGCACCAGGGCGGCGCCCATCTGCCCTATGGCAAAGGAATCCTCGCCATAGCTTTCCTGGCTGCGGCCCCAGCCGGGATTGTGGGGCAGGTTGATGCAGACCCCGGCAAAAAGATTACCGCCGTAGGCCCGCACCTCCCGGCCAATGGCCCGGCCTATCTCTTCTTCCAGGGCGGGATCAAAGGCGGCGCCCCGGAGCATCGACACGGGGAAACAGGTACTCTTGCCGGTTCCGCAGACCACTCCCCGGGGGCCGTCACAAAAACGCATGGACGGGACACCCAGCCGTTTATTTTCGGCATTTGGATAGGGGACATGGTTGTAGTGCTTGGTTGAATCCTTTGTCATTTCGGCGATCTCTTCCGGCCCAAAATTTACCTTGCCGCTCATCAGATCTACTTTTTCTTCAAGACTCATCTGCGCCACAATGGCCTTGGCTTTCTCCGTATAGGAAAGCCGTTGTTCCTTCGTACACTTCATACTGGCTGCCGCCTTTATATAAGATTTACCCAATCCAATTAACGGTTGGGCATTGTACAATCCCCAATGAACGGGAAACAAGAACGCCGGGAAACAAAACCCGGCCTATAGCAGCTCCGCCCGGGCATAAAATCCCCGCCGGGAACCTTCGATCTCGGCGCTGTTTTCAATATGAAAAACCCCGGTTAAGCGAATATCAGCGGATGACGCGCCTATATAAACGGTCATGTCCCCCTCCTCCACAACCCATTTCATATCCTGGTTCAGGAATGCAAACTGGCTGGGCCGCAGGGTGAAGCGCAGCCGCCGGCTTTCCCCGGCTTTAAGGGCAAAACGTTTTGCCCCAGCGAATTCCTTGTAAGGCCGGAGCATGCTTGCCTGTTCATCGCTTACATACAGTTGAACCACCTCCTCCCCGTCCCGTTTACCGGTATTTTGTACGGTGCAGGTAATTTCCACCAGTCCGCCGGTAGTCACCTTTTCGCTTACCGTAAGATCGCGGTAATCAAATTGAGTATAACTCTGCCCCTCTCCAAAATAATACAGGGGTTCGGTAACACCTTCGGCGTATCTGCTCAGAACGCCTCTGGTCTTACGGGCATAGTAGCTGTTACCGGGTTTTTGTCCCTGGTACACCGGTATTTGGCCGGGGTTCCGGGGGGCGGTAATGGGCATCCGCCCGGCGGGGTTGTAATCGCCAAAGAGTACATCCGCCAGGGCCTCCCCGCCGGTAATGCCGGGATACCAGTTTTCCAGGATGGCGTTGATATGCTCCTGAGCCCAGGGGAAGGAAAGGGGCCGGGCGTCCATGTGAACCAGGACCGTGGGTTTTCCAAGCGCCGTTATTTCCCGGGCAAAATCTTCCTGGACTCCGCCAAGGCCAATATCATCACAATCAATCCCTTCCCCCACGGTACAATTCAATCCCCAGCCGTATTTTCCCCCCAGAGTCATGATCACCACGTCGGCCTGCCGGGCGGCTTCCAGCGCCTCGGCGAATTTACTCCGGTCTTTACCGGCGACTTCACAGCCTTCGGCATAGATAATTCTGGTATTAGGGCATTTAGCCTTAAGCGCGGCTAAAATGGTTGGCGTTTTTTCAGCGTACAGGGCCTGGATGGCCTTAGTCACATCCGGATGTTCCCTGAGAACCTCGCAGCCCGGCATGGGTTCGGACTGTACAAAGCCATCGTCCTTCGGGGGGCCGAAAACACCGGCCATAGAATTGCTAACACCGTCCCCCATTCCGGCCATATCACCCATGGCCCTGCCCAAGGCCATTTCTATGGAAGCGGGGAAAGTATAACAGCCAAAGAGAAGCCGCAGGCTGTTTGCGTGGGGACCCAGCACCGCTATGGTTTTAAGGTCCTTGGGCAGGGGAAGAAGGCCGTCGTTTTTAAGAAGCACAATAGATTCCCTGGCCGCCTTTAAGCTGTGGGCCCGGTATGCGGGATTCTCGTAGGCATCTTGGGCCAGGGCGGCAAAGGGATAGGGATTTTCAAAAAGCCCCAGCTTAAACTTGGTTTCCAGTACCCGGCGGACGGAACGGTCCACCAAAGCCTCGTCCACTTCCCCGGCCCGGACAGCCGCCGCCAGATGGGCGGTATAAGCCTGGGGCACGGGACATTCCACATCAAGCCCCGCCTTGAGAGCCTTAACCCCGGCATCCCGGAGAGATCCGGCAAGACGGTGGTTAATCAGGCGGTCGATAGACATATAATCAGAAACCAGCACCCCCTCAAAACCCATTTCATCCCGGAGCAGGCCGCTGAGAATTTCCCTGGATTGGATAATCATATCGTTATCAATAGTTCCGTAGGAGTTCATCACCGATTGGAGATGAGCTTCGGTAATTGCCGCCTGGAAGGGTTTGGCGTAAACCTCCCGCAGTTCCCGCCGGGTAATAGGATTACTAGCCATGTTAAGGCCGCCGTCACTGAAGCCGTAACCCAGAAAATGTTTGCCGGTTACCACCGCCCCGTCTTTCAAGTCCTCCCCCTGGAGGCCCCGGGTAAAGGCAACACTCATCGCCGCGTTCAAAGCCGGGTCTTCCCCGTAGGTTTCCCCCACCCGGCCCCAGCGGGGGTCCCGGGCCACATCCATCACCGGGGACAAAGCCTGACGATACCCCACCGAAACCATCTGCCCCCGGATAATCCGGGCCATTTCCAGCACCGTGTCCGGAGAAAAAGTCGCCCCCAGGGCAATAGCCGAGGGAAATATAGTTGAACCCGGACTATTAACCCCGGTCAGGGCTTCTACATGAATAATAGGAGGAATTCCCAGAGGATTTTTCAGGATAATATCCACAATTTTCCGGTTAAATTCGAGGACCTGCTCCCAACTGTTCAGGGAACAAAAAGTCGCCACCTCGCCGATTCCATCGGTAAAAGCGCCAAGGGTCTTTGCCGGATCGTCACCGGCGGCTATCATACATTGGAGCTGGGCTATTTTCTGTTCAAGAGTCATCCGGGAAAGAAGGTCCCCCGCCCGTTCCGCAGCCGGCACCTGGGCATCTTTATACTTTTCCATACAAAACAAAGCCTCCCGATTTAATCTGATTTAATCGCAGCCTGTCACGCAAACACAGTACAGATAGATTACCTTGAAAAGCATATTTTGTGTATCATTTTTGCGGCGTTGATAAATTAAGGGGGGAGCACAGGGTTTTCAAATGCCGGGGACCGGTCCTTAACGTGCCGCCTTTTCTAACGCTGCGCGCCCTGGCCAAGCTAAAGCTTGGCCGCATTAGTTCCCAGCCCAAACCGCAAAGAGCGGTTTGGGCCGCGCGCGCCCTGCCTCAGCTAACGCTGAGGCGCAGCAATTCAATATTGGGGCGCTTCTTGGCGCTAGGCCGTGCCGCATTGTTTAATACACAACCTGCGGTTGTATATTTCTGGCCCCCTGGATAACGGGGTTTTCAGTGCCCTGGCGGAGGGTTTCTCCCAGAATTCCGCCCTTTGGCTGTTATTTTCCCGCCAATAGCTGGTGATACTTGTCATGTTATCTTGTCTTTTTTCTTGCTAAGTCCGACAATTTTTCTA
>JAIRNB010000134.1 GCA_031258265.1 Treponema sp.
AATCCAGCCTATCCGGGAAATAGCCCAACATTCCGTGACCGCCGTGGTTGACCTTATTGAAAACCGTCCCCGGCTGCGGGACCAGATCATACTAGATGTCTACCTTCATGAAGGAGACACCGCTTAACGGGAACTTCGCAAAAGGTAAGTCTTTAGAAATTTCCCGTTTAAGGATAAAGCAAACCCAAAACCCGGTTGATTTTGGAAAAACCGTTTTTATTTAGGATTTTAGGAGGAAACTGTCATGCAGGATTACTACCGCCCCGTATATCATTTTACACCCCCCCAGGGCTGGATGAATGATCCCAACGGCCTTATCCAGTTCCGGGGGACCTACCATGCCTTTTACCAGCACAATCCCTATGCCCCCAAGTGGGGACCCATGCACTGGGGCCATGCAGTAAGCCGGGATCTGGTTCACTGGGAGCATCTGCCTATTGCCCTGTACCCGGACCAGAGTTATGAAACGGGCTGCTTTTCCGGCAGCGCGGTAGATAACAATGGGGAACTTACGCTGATCTACACGGCCCACCATGACGGCCGTTCTCCCCGGGAAACCCAATGTCTTGCCCTAAGCCAGGATGGCATCTACTTTACCAAATACGAAAAGAATCCGGTCATCGGCGGGCCCCCGCCCGGCTATAGCGAGGAATTCCGGGACCCCAAGGTTTTCCGGCACGGAGAAAATTGGTACGCCATACTCGGCTGCGCCCGGGAAAACCGGGGCGGGGTGCTGCTTTACAAGTCAAAGGACCTGCGCCAATGGGATATGGCGGGCCAATTTTGCGAATCCGGCAGCGGGCAGGGGGTCATGTGGGAGTGCCCCAATTTTTTTGAACTAGGAGGCCACTGGGTACTCCTGACCTCCCCCATCGATATGGAAAAAGCCCGGTGCATATTCATTACCGGCGATGTGGATTTTGAAAAGCCCGCTTTTGTTCAGAAACACTGGCGCAAGGCGGACTATGGCTACGATTTCTACGCCCCCCAGGTCTTCAACGACGAGAGGGGACGATCCATCCTTTTCGGCTGGATGGACCTGTGGAAAGGGGACTTTTCTACTTTCACAGACGGCTGGGCCGGGGCCTTTACCTTTCCCCGGGAACTTTTTATGGAAAACGGCGTAGTATGTCAAAGGCCGGTTGAGGAGCTGGCCCTGCTCCGCAAGAAAGCGCTCTTTTCCGGCCCCCTTTCCCTTCTGCCGGATAAACAAAACAACCTTTCCGGCATAGAAGGAGACTGCCTGGAAATCGCCTTCACTATCCCGGCGAACAGGGAAACGACCCTCCTGACCATGCACCTGCGGGCCTCCAGGGACGGAAAAGAAAAAACCGTTCTACGCTGGGATCCTTCTACCCGGATCTTCAGCCTGGACAAGGGGCACAGCGGCATCGGAGGGCATGAGAAGATCAACATTCCCCTCAAAGAAGACGGGGGAAAAGATATTGACCTGCGGATCCTTATCGATCGCTCATCGCTGGAATTGTTTCTCTGCCGCGGGAAGTATACCATCACCAACTGGATCTTCCCCCAGCCCTCGTCCTTTTTCTACGATATTTTTACAGAAGGAGGGGAAATCTCCATTCCGGACATGAGGATCTTCGATCTGGGCTAATACCCCCATGGGGCGTATATACTTAGAGTCCATTCATATTGCACTGTAAACCCGGCTGCGGGTTCACAATGCGGTACTTATTGTTACCGCATTTTTGGGTCTGCATTGAGCAGCAGGTAGCTGCCGCTTTCCTCCGCGGTCCTCCATACCGCAAGTCCTGCCCCATTCGGATTTCCGGTCTTTGCGAAATTTACGAGGTAATCCGACATGATATTCGCAAGTTTCCGGTCGGCAGCAGTCCAGTAGGAAGCGCGGGAACCGGACAGATGATTAAAGAAATAGGGGACATCGCTCGTATGAAAAGCCCCGTCACTTTGGCTGTTCTCCCCGGGCATGATATAGTTGTAATAATAGAGGTACACATTCCCTTTATAGCCGGGGATCCGCGGCAAATTGGCAAGGGCAAGCTGGGAAACCATCATGTTCTTTTCAAGCTGATCGGCGGGAAGTTCTGCGTCTCCTCTGAAAAATAAAAGTCCGTCTCCCTCCACAAAGCCGCTCGTCAGATCCACATCATTGGCGGCCCCTTTGTTATAGGCCGTGGCAAGATCATAGGGAATAATATCAGTCCCCACACAGGGACTACTGGCCCATTTGAGGTTAAAGACATCACCGGTACTCATTGAACGGAGATCATCAAGGGAAATACCCAAGGCATCGCCCTGTTCAATCTGGGCAGTTATATCCTTAAATGGAGACTGGATAGCATTGTAGGACTGGGCTACGGCGTGATGAAACATATTTTTTGCCCTGGGTGAAGCCACAAGCGCTTGTACTAAACCGGATCCGGCGGATTGCCCCATAATAGTTACGTTTTCCGGGTCGCCGCCAAACTGTGTAATATTGTCTCTAATCCACTCAAGGGCTTTTATCAGATCAAGGACGGCGAAATTACCACAACCGTCGTTTTCCGTTTGTAATTGGGAATTGGCCAGGAAACCAAAAATGCCGGCTCGATAGTTAACCGATACAAAAACAACATCTTTCCGGGCAATCGCCTCGCCATCGTAAACGTCACAACTTGACCCGCCGGAAGTATAACCGCCGCCGTGAATGAACATGATCACCGGTTTTCTTTCCGCCGTTCCCGGGGTCCAGACATTCAAATTAAGGCAATCCTCGCTGTAAATTTTATTGGAGATGATAAACTCCTCCGTCCAAAACATGAAAGGGTCCTGGGGAGGCTGTACCGCCGAATTTCCCCAGTTTGTGCAGTCTTTGATCCCATTCCACGGCTTCACATCCTGGGGAGAGCGAAACCGGTTTTGTCCCCCCGTATCGGCGGCATAGGGTATACCCTTGTAAATTCTTACATGCCCATCCTGGGATGTATAACCCGTAATGAGACCGCCAGTTACGTTAACTGGTTTATTTGCCATAACTTCCGCCTCCATACTACGTTTATCCGGTGCGGCACAGTTTAGAATCATCCCTATTATACAGACACCCGCCACAAAGATCACGATCTTATTTCTAAACTGCTTGTTCATTTCCCGCCTCCTTGGAGAATGGACTTGTTCAAAAACTGAAGTTTTTGAACAAGTCTAATTTATTTCAATTTATCCGGTTATCCGGATTATAAATTATCCGGGTTGTAAATCAGGCCCAGGGAACTCTTGTGGGTCACGCTTAACCAGGGATTATCCCCAATGGATCTGATCCGGAGAGGGACCTCCACGGGAGTCCCGGTAAGTTTCCCCGCCAGGATAAGTTCCAGGGTTTCCAGGGTATCGGCGATATAGGGCAGGCCGAGCTGTACCGGCGACTGGTAGCGGTGGTCGGGGTAGATAAGGAGATCGGGGTATTGCTTTAACAGCGACAGCAGGGCCCGCAGTAAATGGCATGAAAACCGGAATGACCTTTCCTCCATGCTCCGGGAAGCGGAGGCGGCGGGGAACGGCCGGTTTTCCTATGTGGAACACCCCCTGGTGGCG
>JAIRNB010000153.1 GCA_031258265.1 Treponema sp.
CACATTGTCCAATTCACAGCCTTCGGCTGTATGTGCTGGCCAGCATGGATGCTGGCTGTAATAAATTGCTACGTTTTTGCAAAGCAAAAACGTAAAGCCCAAAAATGGCATGGATGCCATTTTTTAGCAGCGCAAGGGATAGAAGCGGAAATACCGGAGACTTTACCGCAGGTAAAGTCGAGGAATTGGAGCGGATAGCCCGGTTTTTGCGGGCGCGCAAAAATGCGCCCATAAACAATTCGAGACGCCGATACCATGCCGTGATTCGCCGCTTTTATGGACGGGGCCGTTTATTTTCGTTACCATGAATTTATGAAAATGAACACCGCGAAGCTGGCCGTCCTTTTAGGATTCTGCGTCCTTCTTTACTCCTGCGGCAAAGAAGAAGAACTCTCCCTGGAAGAAATCGAGGCTAAAAGCCCCGAAGGACTCGAAGAGATTCTTGGGCAAACCACATACAAACCCTGGCGGGGGGAGGAATTCGTCCCCGGAAAAATAGGGGGCGTCTGGAATTCCAGCACTACCAGCGAGCCGAAAAGCTTCAACCTCCTGGTGGCGGAACGGGACGCGGAGACCAACACTATCGTGAACCGGATGCACGATTACCTGATGGACTACGATGTGGTACGCCGGGAGTGGAAGGGCCACTGCGCCACGGGGGAGCTGGTGGTGGATGAGGAGGCGGGAACCCTGGATGTGATCTACACCCTGCGGGATAACCTTTACTGGAGTTACTACGACAACGCCAAAGCCCCTGTCCCCGTGACCAGTGACGATGTGATCTTCTGGTACGATGAAATCGAAGGGGACGAGCGTTTTCAAAGCTCATCCTACAACAGCCAGTTTATTACCATGGAAGACGGGAGCGAAAACCGGATCAACATCAGAAAGATCGACGATAAACGCTTTGCCTTTCACTTCCCCCGGCTGGACGCGGACCCCTTTCTGGCAACCAACATGAATTTCGGCCCCGCCTTCATCTACCGGGAGGCGAAGGAACGCGGGGGGGTCCAGGCGGTGCTGGACCTCTTTAACGTTTCCGCGGACCCCAAGACGATTCCTTCCATGGGGCCCTGGTTCCTCACCGAATATATTCCCGGCCAACGGCTGGTGTACCGCCGGAATCCCGGTTACTGGAAAAAGGACTCCGCGGGCCAGAGTATCCCCTATCCGGAGGAAAACATTATCCAAATTCTGCCGGATCAGAATACCCAGTTCCTCGTGTTCAAAGAGGGAAACCTGGAAGCTTACTTATCCCGGCCCGAAGACCTGAACGAACTTATCGAAAAACAGAATACCGGCTACACGGTCTTTAACGCCGACGGCAGTATTGGCGCGGGGCTGTGGAGCTTTAACCAGAATCCCAAAAACAAGGACAGCCCCCAGTACGAATGGTTTACCAAAAAGGAATTCCGCCAGGCCATGAGCTCTCTCCTCCACCGGGACCGGATCATCGCCCAGGTGTACCGGGGCCTGGCGGAACCCAAGGTGGATTTCTTCCCCCCGCCCAACCCCTACTACAGCCCCGGCATCCGCCTGAAGTACCTCTACGATACAAAGCGGGCAATAGAATTACTGCGGTCCATCGGGATAAGGCAGGACGAAGGGGGAATCATGCGGGACAGCCAGGGCCGGCAAATCGAATTCGACCTTTCCATTCCCAGCGATGTTACCGTTACCGCCGATACCGCCTCGATCATCCGGGACGAACTGGAAAAAATGGGGATCAAGGTGAATATCCGGGCCACGGATTTCCAAAAACTGGTGGAACAGCTCAGTTCCAGCTACGACTGGCAGTCCGTCATCATCAGCCTGGGGGCCAACTTCTTCCCCATCCAGGGGAGCAATGTCTGGCCCTCCACGGGGAACCTCCACCTCTGGTACCCCCTCCAGGAAAAACCCGCCACCGAATGGGAGGCCCGGATCGATTACCTCTACAACGAGGGGAAGTACACCATCGACAAAGAAAAGGCCCGGAAAATCTGGGACGAATACCAGGAGATTATCCTGGAGCAGTGTCCGGTCATCTACCTGCTGCGTCCCCGCAGCTTTTTTGCCCTGCGGAACCGCTGGGATTTTTCCAATTTTTATTATGACAACCTGAACGCGGCGGAGACAAGTCAGATCTTCCTGAAAAACTGATCATGAAAAACCTGCTGGCCCCCGTCTACCGCTTTCGCCGCCGTTTCCCCCTCTTTTCCTACATCCTCAGCCGCTTTGTCACCATGGCGGCCACCCTCTTTATCCTGGGGCTGGCGGTATTTTTGCTGATGGACCTGGCCCCCGGGGACATCGTAAGCCAGCTTATGACCCAGCAGCTTTTGGGAAGCGAAGCTTCAGGCCGGGGCTCGGATCGTAATTTTACCGGGGAACAGCTTGCCGCCCAGCGGAAGGCCCTGGGGCTGGACAGGCCCTTCTATGAACAGTATTTCCGCTGGCTTGGCCGGGTGATCCTCCACGGGGACCTGGGATACAGCCTTATAAGCCGGGCGCCGGTCTCCTTCCTTATCGCCAGCCGGCTGTTTAATTCGGTACTGCTCAACATCATTTCCCTGGTGCTGATCACCTTCTTTTCGTTCCTCCTGGGGGTGTACTTCTCCACCAAGGCGGGTACCAGGGTAGACCTGGCGGTAAGCTTCTTCGCCCTGGTACTTCACGCCTTTCCGGGGATCCTGCTCCTCATCCTCCTGCAGCTTTTTGCCCTGGTCTCCGGCCTTTTCCCCGTCACCGCCTACCCCCCCTTCCCCTTTTCCGAGGCCCCCGGCCGCTTTGTTTTCTCCTACATGCACCATATCTTCCTTCCCCTCCTGTCGGCCTTCCTGGGGGGCATCGGGGGCACCATGCGGATGATCCGGGCCACCATGCTGGACCAGCTTGGCCAGCCCTACATCACCAGCCTCCGTTCCCGGGGTATCGCCGAATGGCGGATATACCTCTGCCATGCCTTCAGAAACACCCTTAACCCCTACATCACGGGGAGCGCGAATCTTTTGGCCAGCCTCTTTTCCGGCTCCCTAATTTTAGAGATAATTTTTGCTTACCCCGGCATCGGGCGGCTCATGTACGAAGCGGTGATCCAGGAGGACATCAACCTGGTCCTCACCAATATCATGTTCATATCGTTTCTGGTGCTCCTGGGTATGGTGCTGGCCGATGTTCTTCTGGCCCTGGTGGATCCCCGGATTCGCTACGGGAAGGAGTAGGGGGATATGAAAAAATTCTTCAGCTACCTCCTTTCCCGGCCCCTGGGACTGGTATCTATCATCCTCCTGGGAATCCTGTACTTCGTCATGATCTTCGCCGAATTCTTTGCCCCCTACGGGGCCAATACCTCCTTCCCGGAGCAGAGCTACCATCACCCCAATGTCCGGCTGTACCGGGGAAAAATTATGGCCCAGGAATGGCGGGTTACCAACACGGTAAATTGGAAATACGTCCGGGTCCGGGACCATTACGCATCGCTGCGTTTCTTCGCCCGGGGGGAACCCTACCGGCTCCTGGGCTTTATACCCGCCAGCCGGCATCTTTTTACCACGGGCCCGCGGAAGGCGGAGGCCTATCCGGTCTTCCTCATGGGGGCCGATAACCTGGGGCGGGATCTCTTCTCCCGGATCATCCACGGCAGCCGCATCTCCCTGACCATCGGCTTTGTGGCCACCGCCATCTCCCTGGCCCTGGCCGTCCTTTTCGGCGGCCTGGCCGGTTACTTCGGCGGCATAACCGATTGGGCCATCATGCGTTTTTCCGAGTTTTTCATGCTTATCCCCGGCCTCTACCTCATCCTCTTTCTCCGTTCCCTCATGGCGAATAACATGGATTCCGGCCAGGCCTACATGATGATCACCCTGATCCTCTCCCTGGTGGGCTGGCCCGGTTCGGCCCGGACTATCCGGGGAATGGTTCACGCCATTAAGCGGGAGGAATTCGTCCTCAACAGCCAACTGGAAATGATTCCCCCCCTCACGATCATCATCAGGTTTATTATCCCCCAGATCGCCAGCCTCCTTATCGTCAGCATCGCCCTGTCCATCCCCGGCTTTATCATGACAGAAACCACCCTCTCCTACCTGGGCCTGGGGATCACCGATCCCGCCGTCAGTTGGGGCAGCCTTATCAAACGGGACATCAGCACCCTGGCAAACCTCCGGGCCTATCCCTGGCTCCTGTGCCCGGTGTGGTTCCTCCTGGGAGTAACTCTGGCCTTTAACTTCCTGGGCGACGCCCTGCGGGATTACTACGATCCCTATCATACAATTTCAGGCTTTGGATGGCGGCGGAAAAGAAAACCGGAAGAGACGCCAAACAAGGAGCGGGCCGTTTGGAAGATTCTTTTTACGCGAAAAAAATAGAAGCGGATCTCCGGACCCGCTTCGGGGACGGCGGTCTTTGCGGCGCCGCCGAGGCGCTGGACTGCCTGTCCGATCTGTTTCATCACCGCCTTGAAGGCCAGGTCCTTTCCGCCGCCGCCGTCCTGGAGTGCGACGGCAGCGGATGCCCCGCCCTGCTGGGGGCCCGGCTTTTTATCGGCCTCTGCGGGGATTCCCTGGCCCCCGAAGAGATTCGCGTCCTGGACAGGGAATTACTGCGCCGCTGCCGGAAAATCCTCCCCAACTGCCTCCGTTCCGGTTCCGCCCCGCCTCCGGCGGTTTCCACAGCCTGCGCGGCCCGGACAGCGCGGATAGTCGAGCTTACCGCGGGCCTGATCCGGGAAAAACCGGAGTATTTCCTTCACTCCGATAAACTCCGGCCACAGTACGATACCATCTCCGCCGGTAGAATCGCCCTGTTCCGCCATACCCCTTATGCCCTGGAGGAACGGCTGGTGGGGGCGGTTATCCGGGGAGATACGGTTACCGCGCTTAAAGCCCTGGGGGAGATCAGCCGGAGCGGCAGGAAAGCGGTGCTGGCCGCAGACCCGCTCCGTTCCGCGAAAAATTCTATTATCGGTACTATCGCTTTTTTGGCCCGGGCCGCTATCCGGGCGGGGATCGACCCGGATCAGGTTTTCGCCCTCAGTGATGTTATCATCCGGCATACAGAAGAACTGAGAACCCGGAAAGAGGTGCTGGATTCGGAAAAAAGAATCCTGCTCCGCTTTATCGGCCTGGTAAAGGCCCGCCTGGGCACGGGCTATTCCCGTCCGGTGCAACGGGCCCTGAACTACATCGAATCCCACCTGGACCGGCGGCTGTTCTTAAAAAATATTGCCGCGGCCGCGGGGCTCCATCCCGGTTACTTAAGCGGACTCTTCAAAAAAGAAACCGGCAAATCCCTGACCGGGTTTATCACCCTGCGGAAAATTCAGGAATCCGTCTATTTTGTCCGGCATACGAATTACAGCGTCATGGAAATCGCCGGATTCTACGGTTTTTCCAGCCAGAGCTATTTTATCCGGTGTTTCAAAAGGGTAACCGGAAAAACCCCGGGAGAATTCCGTCTTCCGCCGCCGGTTTCCGGGGCCGCCGGTTTCTGAATGAATTTTTTTAAACGGTTGTTGTTCAAAAACTTCAGTTTTTGAACAATTCTTTTTTCAACAACAACTCTTATGAAAAATTTGTTATAAACCTGAATATTTTTTCATCCCGGTAAAGTCTCCCCGGATATACTATCCGTTAGCAGCCTGTTGCACTTGTAGATTTTTTGCATAAATATGCAAAAAATCACGATTATTGGGCTGCTTTCGGAGTTTGTAAGGTATAAATATTCATTAACATGAATATTTATACTATTTTAAGCGCAAAGCGCAACAAACTCCTAGCTTAAAAGA
>JAIRNB010000154.1 GCA_031258265.1 Treponema sp.
TCTTTTAAGCTAGGAGTTTGTTGCGCTTTGCGCTTAAAATAGTATAAATATTCATGTTAATGAATATTTATACCTTACAAACTCCGAAAGCAGCCCAATAATCGTGATTTTTTGCATATAGGGCGCCACAGGCGCCTGGGCAAAAAATCTACAAGTGCAACAGGCTGCTAGTATCCAGACATGGCTGAACTTACGGATTTGGGCGCATCCGGCGTATACGCCGGACCGGGCTTTCCGGGGCTCCGGCCTCCTCGCCCCTCCGGGGCTGTGGTGGCCCCTTCGGGCCCCTCCAATCCCTTGCGCAGTAAGAGCAAGCATAGCTTGTTAATTAAACCAATGTGGCTACGCATAGCGCCTCCGTATGCCCCCAAATTGAAAAATGCGTCCCAGCTTTAGCTGGGGCAGTGCGCGCGCGCTTCGCTGTGTGATACGGTTTTCCGCTAACAGGAAATTATTGGCGTAATGCGATGCCGTATTTGTTAATGCGCATTAGTTCAACACTGGGAAATTTATCGGCGCTATGCGGTTCCATATTTGTTAATATACAGCCTTCGGGCTTACCTTCCCAGCCCAAACCTGCGGTTTGGGCTGGCCGGCAGGATGCCGGCTGTGATAGGTGTATACGTTTTTGCGAAGCAAAAACGTAAAGCCCAAAAATGGCATGGATGCCATTTTTGGGCAGCGCGAGGGATAGAGCGGAAATACCGGAGGCCCGCCGGAGGCGGGCTGAGGAATTGCAGCGATAGCCCGGTCCCCGCGAAGCGGGGATGCGCCCAAGATAAAGAAGATGAACATTCCTGTGCGTTTAGTATGAATGGCGCTGCTTCCGCCGGATTGCCTTTACCGGGGATATTGATTTATAATTAACAAATTTATTCGAATTTAAATGTATGGAGGAACAATGCTATGAGTAAGAAGGTAATGTGGGCCGGATTCTGTCTTATCCTGGCCGCCGGTCTTGTTTTCGCGGGAGGGGCAAGGGATAAAAGGCCCGCCACGCAGAGCGCCCAGAAGATAGTCTTTGCCCTGCAAAATGTGCCGGACGGTCTCGATCCGGGGGTTACCAGCAATTCTTTCGCGTCCCCCTTCCTCCTGAACCTCTTTGAGGGGCTTATCACCTACGATAAGGATAACAATATTGTCCCCGGTCTGGCGGAGAAATGGAACATCAGCGGTGACGGTACGGTGTATACTTTTAACCTGCGGCGGGGTCTTAAATGGTCCGATGGAAGCCCCCTTACCGCCCGGGATTTTGTTTACGCCTATTACCGGGTGTTGGACCCCAAGGTGGGTTCCGAGTATTCAGTCATGTTTACCGACTTTATCAAAGGGGCGGCGGAGTATTACGATGGCGCCGGTTCCCGGGAGCAGGTGGGGATTGCCGCCCCGGATGACAATACCCTTGTCCTCACCCTCAAGGGGCCGACTCCCTTCTTCCTGGGTATCCTGGGGATGTGGACCTTCTCCCCGGTAAAAGAGGCGGTGGTGGAAAAGGACCCTGAACGCTGGACTCTTTCCCCTTCCAGCTATGTTTCCAACGGTCCCTTCAAGGTGTCGGACATTAAACTGGGGGAAAGCGTTACGGTGGTGAAAAACGAACATTATTGGAACGCCTCCGCGGTACGGCTGGAGGAGATCCAGTTCCGCTACATCCTGGAACCCGCCACGGCCCTTACCGCCCTGGAAGCCGGGCAGATTGACGGCATGCGGACTCCTCCGGCATCGGAGACCGCCCGGCTTAAATCAAGCAGCGACGCTTTCCAATCGGTGCCTTCCTTTGGGACTACCTATTACCTTATCAACCGGAATGTTAAACCCTTCGATGATGTCCGGGTCCGCAAGGCCCTTTCCATGGCTATTGACCGGGAGGAGATTATCACCAACGTGATGCAGAGTTCCGATACGCCGGCCTTTGGTTTTGTCTCCCCCGGTTATGTCCTTAACGGCAAGGATTTCCGGGAAGGGCGGCCCAACTACGGCCTGTCCCCCAAGGCGGATGTGGCCGGGGCCCGACGGCTTCTGGCGGAAGCGGGTTATCCCAACGGCCAGGGATTCCCCACCATCCAGTTAAGTTACTACACCGACCGGAATGTCAGGAGCGTTGTAGAGGTACTGCAGCAGATGTGGAAGCAAAACCTGAATATCAATGTCGAGATTAGCACCCAGGAATGGGCGGTGTATTATGCGGGGGTACAGCAGTTGGACTACCAGATAGGGGCCATGGGCTGGGGCGGGGATTACCTGCATCCGGTGACCTTCTTAAATGTCATGACCTCCGGCAATCCTTCTAACTATACAAGTTATAAAAATGCGGAGTATGACGCCCTGGTGGCGGCGGCGCAGACGGAGGTTGATCCGGTAAAGGCCGTGGAGATCATGCAGAAAGCGGAAGATCTTGCCATGAACGATGCGGCGATACTGCCCCTGTACCACCGTTCTGTGATCTTTATGATGGCCCCCCATGTAAAGGGCTACTACATGACTCCCCTGTCGCATCTGTACTTTAAGAACGCCTACGTGGAGCGGTAAAACCATGAATCCGATAGCGGAGATCGTCATGGAAGGGGCCGGCGGCCTTATGCGCTTTGAACTTTTTCCCGCCGCCGCGCCCTTAACGGTTAAGAATTTCATCGATCTTGCGCTGTCGGGTTTCTACAACGGCCTTAGTTTCCACCGGGTAGTAAAGGGCTATGTAATCCAGGGCGGTTCCAAAAACAATACCTGTAACTGTCCCGCGGGTTTTAAAATAAAAGGGGAGTTCGCCGCTAATGGCATCGACACGGGCCTAAGCCATGAACGGGGCGCCATCTCCATGGCCCGGGACGAGGACTTTGACAGCGCGGGCACCCAGTTTTTCATAGTTCACCAGGACGCCCATAAACTGGACGGAAAATACGCCGCCTTCGGAAAAATGCTGGACGGCTTTGAGACGCTGGATAAAATTGCCGCGGTTCCCAGCGCCGGCCCCGAAAAAGAAAACCGGCCCCTGGAACCGGTGATAATAAAAGAAATACGGATCGCGGCTGCTCCAACTTGAACAATTCTATTTTGCTGTGTAAGGAGTTTATCATGCAGGTTCTTACAAACCGCCGTCAGATGGAAGACCGGGGGGTCTACAGTATCCTTGAAACCCTGGACCTGGAAAGCGGCCAACGGACAGCGTTGCGGGAATTCGACGATACTATCGAAGCCCCCAACTGGACTAAGGACGGGAAGTACCTTATCTACAACCGGGCCGGCCGGATCTACCGTTATGAACTGAGTACCGGCGCGGTGAACCCCATCTATTCCGGGGCGGTTACAGGCTGTAACAACGACCATGTTCTTTCCCCGGACGGCGTTTCCATTGCCGTAAGCAGCGGAACCTGGGAAGACGGCCAATCCCGGATCTACACCCTCCCCCTGGCCGGGGGCGAACCCACCCTGATCACTCCCATGGCCCCCAGTTACCTCCACGGCTGGTCCCCCGACGGCAGGACTCTGGCCTACTGCGGGGAGCGGAACGGCCAGTACGACATCTACACCATCCCCGTGTGGGGCGGCAGGGAAACCCGCCTTACCAGCAGTTCCGGCCTGGACGACGGCCCCGAATACAGTCCCGATGGCCGCCACATCTGGTTTAATTCCACCCGCAGTGGGCTGATGCAGTTATGGCGCATGGAGGCCGACGGCTCAGACCCTGTCCAGATGAGCTTCGACGAAAGCAACAATTGGTTTGGTCACGTATCCCCTGACGGGGAAAAGATCGTCTTTATTTCCTACAAGAAGGGGGATGTGGAGATCGATAAACACCCCCCTAACAAGAACGTACAGCTCCGGCTTATGTCTTCCCGGGGCGGGGATTTTAAGGTAATCGCCGAACTCTTTGGCGGCCAGGGAACTATCAATGTCAATTCCTGGTCCCCGGACTCCCGGCGCATTGCCTTTGTTTCTTACCGGCTAAAAAAGTAGGAGTATCCCATGCCCCGTCAAGACCGTTTTGTTTCCGTCCAGTTGTACGCCCTCCGGGAGGAGATGAACAGGAACTTCCCCGCCGTCATAAAGAAACTCGCCGGTATAGGCTATGAATACGTGGAGCTTTACCACCACGCCTATGGCGGCGCCGGCGCTGCGGAGCTCAGTCGTATCGTAAACGCCGCGGGGCTCAAAATTTCCGGCTGCCATGTGGGTATCGCCGACCTGGAGAACCGGCTGGAGGAAACCATTGCCTTCCTCAGTGAATCCGGCTGTCCCCACATGATCTGCGGCTGGGCCGAGTACCCCTCCGCCCTCTCCCCCTGGCAGCGGGCCCGTTTCTTTAACCTGGTGGGCGGGAAGGCCCGCGAAAAGGGCATGCTCTTTTCTATCCACAACCACCGTCAGGAATTCAACTTTGCCGGGGGCCGCCGTATCCTGGACATTATCATGGAAAACACCGATCCCGCCCTGGTAAACCTGGAAATGGATACCTACTGGGCCGTTAAAGGCGGGGCGGACCCCGCCCGTTTCCAGGCCGCCTGGACTCAGCGCAGCCCCCTCATCCACTTGAAGGATTACAACCCTGCCAAAAACCCCGACTGGGCGGTGGTGGGGGAAGGAATCATTGATTTCGCCGCTGTGGTAAAAGCCGCCGGTGAAACATCGGGCTTTGTCTTTGATCTGGACGACAGTGACGATCTCTACCGGGATTTCGCCGCCGCCCTGGGGGCTATCAAAAAACTCCTCGAATGATTCGGGGGTCTGGTTTAATGCCTTGCAGCTTGCCGCGGCTCAAATAACGGGCTTGGTAAAGAACCCGGCCTTTACCAAGCCTTGTTTGGCTTACAGGTCTTCAAAAATTGAGGGGACTGCAAATATATCAGAACGTGGAGTTTGTGAGATATAAATTTGCAATGGACTTCCTCGTCCTAAAACTCCCCGCGAGCGGTCTCTTGGATATTTGACCCCATTGCGGAAAGAATAACTAATTTATACTTTTTAGCAAAATCCCGCAAACTTTTAGCTTTATGTTTTTCTGGAATTTTATGGGTATTTTACGTTGACAGCCCAGGAGATTCCGGTTATCATAATCCAATGTCGAAACGATTCGATGAATCATTTCTGGTAAAAGCATGGTGACAATAAAGGATGTAGCCGCGATGGTAGGGGTTTCGGTAAGTACCGTATCCTATGCCCTGAATGGGAATCGGTCCATCTCCGAATCCAAGAAACTGGCGATAAAAGAGGCGGCCCGGAAGCTTGGATACAGGCCCCGTGCTATTGCCCGCAGTCTCGCAAGCGGACGAACGCATATCATTGCTATTCTGTTTCCGCCTGTTGATCATGGTATCGGTCTTCCTGAAATAGACCTGATCATGGAAACCTCCAAAGATGTAATGAGCCGGGGTTACCACCTGGTTATCTGGACCCTTCAGACCAATGACCCCGATGAACTGATCCAACTTATCTCCCAGGAGCTGGTAGACGGCGTTATTTTGATGGAGGTTCACCGGAAAGACAGGCGAATCGCGGTTTTACGGGATGCCGGCATCCCCTTTATCCTTCTAGGGCGCGACGAGGATGCCCCCGGTGAAACTTATATTGATATAGATTTTTTCACGACCATGATGCACTGTCTTGTTTGGCTGAAAAAACTAGGACACCGGCGCGTGGTGTTTATGAACCAAAGCAGAAAGTCTTTCAGGAATGGTTACGGTCCGGTTGTGCAAATTCACCGGGCTTTTGTGGAACTTTGCCGTAGTCTCGAAATTAATGGTAGGGAGTATTTCTGCGAATCCAACGGAGAAATGGTCTTTGGCAAAATGCCGAAAATTTTCAGCGCCTGTCCCGGAACCACAGCTTTTGTTGTAATGAATGACAAGGCCCTGCCGGGAATAATAAGCGGGATTATGAAACAGGGGTTTTCTATTCCCGGTGATATTTCCGTTGTTTCCATGGTGTCCTCTGCGGCGGCGGCTTCATATATGCTGCCTCGGCTGACTCTTTTTGAGATGGATGTGGAACGCCTAATAGAGATGGTGGTTTCCCTGCTGATCGCAAAGATCGAGGGAAGTTATGTCGAGATTCCGGAGCGGCTGGTACCTTGTACGCTGCGGGAACACCAGAGTACTGGTCCCGCCAAGGGCAGTGCATAATCAGGGCCCTGGGTCCTGGTAAATTTTTCGAGGAGGGTTTTTATGAAAAAATTACTTGCGGTTTTGGTGCTGGGGATTTTCCTGGCAGTTGGGACTTTTGCGGGGGGCCGGAGGCAGACTGGTCCTTCAGCGGACGGGAAGGTGGTCATTAATTTTTATGCGGCTACCGATCACGATTCGTTCCTCAAAAAAATGGTGGAGACCTACAATACCATACACCCTGAGGTTCAGGTGATCTATAATAGTATTCCTAATGACGATTATGATGACAAGATTAAAGTGCTGGCTGCCGGTTCAAGTGACATGGATGTTTTCTGGATACGCACCCCTGCTCAAACACAGCAATACATCACCAACAATGCGCTTGCTGACCTGGGGCCCTTCATTCAGAGTTCCGGTCTTGACCTGACGCCCATCCGCACGACATCACTGCCCGGCGCCATGAGGGATGGAAAGATCTATGGCCTTCCCACCACCGGTTCTTGCTGGATGCTTTTTTACAACCGGGATCTTTTTGACGCCCGGGGGCTGCCTTATCCTATCAACCTTACTTGGAACGAGTATTTGGATCTGGCAAAAAGCCTTACCTATACCGAAAACGGCAAAAAGTATTGGGGCGGTGTCTGCCCGCCCTGGACGATGAATCTGGGGGCCTCCTCCGCTGGTGAATACCTTACCGCCCCGGAACCCATGCCCTATACCCGCCGCTATGCCCAAGTTCTCCACCGGATGTATGTTGAGGACAAGAGTCATCCAAGCATCGAAGAGATGAGCGTCGGTACCTTTGACATCAATCCGTTTTTTGAAGCCGGCAATGTTTATATGATGATCCAGGGTGACTGGGAATTTTTCCTGCTCAGTCCCTCCGTGAATTACGCGGCGGCGCCGATGCCGGTATTTGAAGGCGTAGCCCTCGGTTCGTCGGTGGGACAGTCATCGTATTATGTTGTTTCGCCCAATAGCCGGCATCAAAAGGAGGCCTATCAGTTTATCGAGTGGTGTACCACTTCCCCCCAGGGTACGGCCATATACGCCGAGACAGGCAGTGTACCCAGTTATTCTACGCCGGAGGCCCTTGCTGCCTTTCAGAAGAGTGTTAAAGTTCCGGGGGTAGAGTACCGGTTTTCCGCGAAGGTCGGAGGCGAGCAAGGGACGGAACCTTATTATGGGGAGATCAACGATGCCTTTATCCAAGAGATGCAGCTCTATCTGATTGGGGAGCAGAGTCTGGACAAGATGTTTGATAACTTCTTTAGGCTGAGGCGGGAAATTATTACGAACAACTAAGTTTGTCTGCCGCGATTCGGAGCAACCCTGAATCGCGGGCCATAGATAGTTGAAATTAAGGAAGATGCCATGGCAAGACCGAAGACAAGCATCCTTGAAAAGCAGGAAGCCCTGAGCGGCTATTTGTATATCCTGCCAAACTTCGCGGGCTTTCTCATTTTTACGGCCATACCCATTGTCGCGGGTATGGTGATTAGTTTTACCGATTACACTGGATTCGCGGGGGCAAAATTTGTCGGTGCGGCAAACTATGTAAAGATGTTTAAAGACTCCCAGTTTATAGCCGCACTGAAAAACAACCTTTTTTATTCCCTTACCAGTGTACCCCTTACTATTTTGACCGCCCTGGCCCTGGCCTTACTGCTGAACCAGGATCGCCATAGCAAGGGTATGGGGCTTTTCAAAACCCTCTACTTTTTTCCAAACCTGACATCCATGGTTGCTGTAAGCTGCGTGTTCATGCTCCTCTTTGAACCGAACAACGGGCCGGTAAACCATTTTCTTGCGACTCTGGGTATACCGGAAGAACTGCTGCCCAGGTGGTTTTTTTCTTCAAAAACCGCCCTTTTTACGGTGGTACTCGTTGTGGTATGGAAACAGGCGGGTTATTACATGATCATGTTTCTGGCGGGCCTTAAAAACATCCCTGTCCATTTGTATGAAGCGGCCCGTATTGACGGCGCTGGCAGATGGCAATGTTTCCGGCATGTTACCTGGCCCATGCTTTCCCCCACAACATTCATGGTAACGATACTTTGTATCATTGCTTCCTTCCAGGTCTTTGATATTATCAATGTTACTACCAAGGGCGGGCCGGGCCGGGCTACCACAGTCCTGGTGTTTCGTATTTACCGCGAGGCCTTTAATAACTGGAAGATGGGGTACTCCTCTGCAATCGCTTATTTTCTCTTTATGATTATTTTAGTTGTTACGCTTGTTCAGTGGCGGGGCCAGAAGGGATGGGCAAATGATGACTAGGATGAATAAACACACAGGGAAAATAATTTCCACAAAAAACCATTTTATTCTTCCGCGTTTTCTGCCGAAAGCGTTTATTATTGTGGTATGTACCATTATTGCATATATCATGGTTGTGCCCTTTGTCTGGATGGTAAGTGCGTCATTCAAGCTGAATACGGAGATCTTTAGTTATCCTATCAGGTGGATTCCCGAGAAATTTCATTTTGACCATTACGATAATGTACTGACCAAAATTCCCTTTCCCGTTTATTTTTTGAATTCTACAAAACTTGCTCTGGTTATCACCCTGCTGCAGCTTTTTACCTGTTCCCTGGCGGCCTACTCCTTTAGCAAGCTGCGGTTCCCCGGCAGGGATAAGATATTTCTTGTTTACCTGGCCACAATGATGATCCCCTGGCATGCTATAATGATTCCCCAGTTTATCATCGTAAAGGGCCTGGGGATGTACAATACCCACTGGTCCCTGATCACGCTTCAGGCTTTCAGCGCCTTCGGCGTATTTTTGCTCCGCCAGAATATGATCAGTATCCCCAACAGCCTGAGCGAAGCCGCCCGAATCGACGGCTGTTCGACCTTCCGCATTTACTGGAATATTATTCTGCCCCTCACTAAGACGGGACTGGCGACCTTGAGCGTTCTTGCCTTCAACGGAATTTGGAACGACTACATGGGCCCCATGATTTACCTCGATTCCGACCGCCTGCGTACCATCCAGATCGCCCTGGCGGGTTTTCGGGAGCAGTACAGTGCCAATTACGGCGCTATTCTTGCCGGTACGGTCATATCAATTATCCCAATTATCGTTGTATACGCCTGTGCCCAGAAGTATATTGTTGAAGGTATCGCCTATGCCGGCCTTAAAGGCTAAGGGAAACCCGGTTCCTTATGAAACCCGGCGCGGAAATACCGCGCCGGTATGAAACAGAGCTCAGCTTTTGTTTTTAGTGTACCTGCCTATAATGCCGTTCCAGAATATTAGAGTTGTTCAAAAACTGAAGTTTTTGAACAACAACCACTTAAAAATAGCAAAAAACGTGGATTTTGTTGTAGAATAATGAATAATGGGAACTATCAAACTTGTCCGGGATGATATAACCCGGCTTAGGGTGGATGTTATCGTCAATGCCGCCAATTCCGGCCTCATGGGCGGCGGCGGAGTGGACGGGGCCATCCATGCCGCGGCGGGACCCGCCTTGCTGGAGGAATGTGTCCGTATCGCCAGGGGGCGGCCGGGCCTTCCGGCCTGCCCCGTGGGGGAGGCCGTGATCACCGGGGCGGGAAACCTGCGCTGTAAACGGGTCGTCCACACCGTAGGCCCTGTCTGGCGGGGAGGCGGCCGGGGTGAAGCGGAACTCCTGGCCTCCTGTTACAGGAAAAGCCTCCTTTTGGCCGCCCGGTCCTTTCAGGGGGAGGCCCTCAAGACCATCGCCTTCCCTAACATTAGTACCGGAATTTACGGTTACCCCAAGGCGGAGGCCGCCCATATCGCCGTGGAGACGGTCAAAAAGACTCTGCCGGAGGTTCCTGAACTGGAACAACTGATCTTCGTCTGTTTTGACGGTGAAAATTACCGCCTCTACCGGGAACTGCTGGGGGCAAATTTTTGATCGTAAAGGGTTCTGGGTTTTTTCCTGCCGCCGTTTCCCTATTTTTTCATCCGGCAATTCCCCCGTGAAGTAATATCATGGCGGTTAGTCCAAATTCTGAATTGGTGGATGGTATAAAATCCATGTTGACAGCCGGGTAATTGAGTCATAAGCTGGAACTGGTCCCAAAACCGGGACAGTTTTGGGAAAATTTCATTGTTCTTACGTTTTTATAATTTTTGAGAGAGGAGGAGTTTGATCATGAAGAAATGTTTAATCGTTATTCTGGCCTTCACGCTGGCGGTTTCGGCATTTGCCGGGGGCAGGTCTCAGGGCGGATCCCAGGGCGGCAAAGAGCGAATCCGGGTGGTAACTTTTTTCGCCGGTTCGGATCAATGGGCGCCCGTATGGAAAGAGGTAATCCAGGATTACCAGAACCAGAATCCGGCCGTGGAAATTGTGGATGAATCCCAGCCTACTTCGGGCCAGAATGACCTGTTCCGGACAAAGATACAAACCGAGATCGCCGCAAAAAATCCGCCCGAACTGCTGCTGTTTTTCAATGGGGCCGATGGCAGCGCCGTGATCGACTCCGGCCTGTATGTCGATTGGACCAGTTACATGAAGGAAGACCCCGCATGGGCCGCTAACCTGAAAGCCGGCCCCATGGAGGCGGGTAATCTCAACGGTATCCAGTATTGTATCCCCTATATTGGGTACTATGAGGGTTTGATTTACAACAAGGGACTCTTCGATAAATACGGCCTCAAAGAACCCACGACTTGGGAAAATATTCTGGCCTGCATCGACACTTTCAAACAAAACGGGATTGTTCCTTTTGCCACTTCCATGATGAAACCCTCATACCTGGTTGAAGCCCTTATCCTTGCCCAGGCTGGGGCCGAAGGGCAGAAAAAGTCCTTTGATGATTCCTGGGTGCCGGCCCTGGACGCTGTGGCTACCCTTTATGCCCGCGGCGCTTTCCCGCCGGACACCCTGACCATGACCGAAGATGAAATTCGGGTACTCTTTGCCGATCAAAAGGCCGCCATGATGGTGAACGGATCGTGGACGATTAACGGGATAAAGTCCAATCCGAATATGCGGATCATCGCCATGCCCGCCCTGCCCGGCGGCGCGGGTGGAGAAAAAACTACGGTTGCGGGCTTTGGTTCCGGGTGGTATATGTCGAAAAACGCGGCCCAGCGCAGCGGCGAAACTCTGAAATTTCTTAAATGGCTTACCTCCCCCAATGTAATAACCCGTTTTATCGCCGTGGGCGGAAGCTCCGCAATTGTCTGCGATGCTCCGGTGGGGGCTACTCCGGTGGAGATAAGCGCCGTAGAAATGCTGAATAAGGCAGTCAACACCCGGCCGGCCGCCGACTCCCAGGTGGTACGGGAAGCCTGGCTTGCCATTACCGAGGACGGCATCCCTTATCTGGTGGAAAAACAACGGACTGCCCGGCAACTGCTGGAACGGGCCAGGGGGATCAAGTAGGATCTGTTTTATAGAAGCTTTCCTAAAACCAACCGGGTTTTG
The DNA here is from genome assembly GCA_031258265.1 of Treponema sp. GTDB lineage: Bacteria > Spirochaetota > Spirochaetia > Treponematales > Breznakiellaceae > JAISFT01. The sequence goes on from JAIRNB010000154.1 coordinate 11,510, forward strand.
GAAATGGTTCCATAATAGATTTGCTCCTGTTTTGATATAAAAACGGGAGCAAATATTTTTCTGTCCAGGACGAAGCGGCGTTTCGTGTCGTACCGCTTTTGTGGACAGTAAGGTAAATCTGTAAAACAGGCTTCCCGCCGCGTATAAGGGTATTATACGGCGGACGGGGGCTTGGTTCATCTGTACCCGGTTCCCGGGAAAAAGATAAGGGCGTCATGGTTCTAAAAAGTAAGCCTTATTTCTATCTTTTTTTATTTCCCGCCCTGTTTCTGGTTGCTGTTTTTCTTATCTATCCTCTGTTTCGTACCCTGGCATACAGCTTTACCGCATGGCGGAATTTTTCTCCCAAACAGACATTTACCGGCATTGATAACTACATCCAGCTTTTTTCGGACCCGGTTATCCTCCTGTCCCTGCGAAATACCCTTATTATGATGATCTTTGTCTTTATTTTTCAAATTGGGGTTTCGTTGATCCTGGCTATCCTGGTGGACAGTACAAAATTGATGTTTAAGTTTTTCCGTACCGTGTATTTTTTCCCTATTCTAATTTCCGCCACCGCTATCGGCTTGATGTTCAAGCTGATATATACCTATGAATACGGCCTGTTAAACTACCTGGTGACTCTTTTTGGCGGGGAAAAGAAGGTATGGCTGAATGTTAAAACCGCCATTTATCTGGTAACTATTCCCACCATGTGGCAGTACGTGGGATTTTATTTTATTATTTTTATGGCGGGAATATCAAAAATTCCCATGGAAATTTATGAGTCCGCGGAACTGGACGGGATAAATGCCTTTCGTAAAGCAATTAGTATCACTATTCCTTTGATGAGGGATGTTATTACTTCCAGTGTTATTCTGGTCATTGCCGGTTGTTTTAAGGTTTTTGACATGGTGTATGTCATAACCGAAGGGGGACCCCTGAATTCCAGTGAACTTCTTAGTACCTATATGTACAGTATGGCGTTCAGGAAGTACAACGGCGGTTATGCCAGCGCCGTGGCCATTGTTATGATCCTCCTGGGGACCGGATTGACGGTGATTCTGCGCAAGGTCCTTGAACCCAGGGACGAAGCCTAACCGGGGATTGAATATCGATGAAAACAATTTATCGTTTAAGACGGACTATTTTTTTTGGCGTTACAAAGCATATCGTTCTTATTCTGTGGGCGTTGACAACGATTATTCCCCTTTTATGGGTGCTGCTCAATTCGTTTAAATCATCGGGGGAAATTCTACGGAACAGTTTTGCCTTTCCCGGTTCCTTTAATTTGAATAACTTTGCCACGGTCCTTGGTTATCCCGATGTTAATATGCTGCGGAGTTTCCGTAACAGTTTTATTATCTCCGGCAGCGTGGTGGTTTTGGTGGTATTCCTGGCGGGTTTTGCCTCCTTTGCCCTGGGGCGTTTTGAGGTAAAGACCCGGCGGCCCATTCTTGCCCTGCTTACCGGCTGTCTCCTGGTTCCCACCTTTGCTACGGTTATTCCCAACTTTGTCACCATAAGTTATCTTCCCTTTATACGGGGCAAATATTTGGCGGCGATCATCCCCCAGACCGCGGGGAATCTTTGCTTTTCGACTATCTTGCTTACGGGTTTTATGCGGGCCCTGCCCAGGGAACTGGACGAGGCGGCCCTGATGGACGGGGTAAGCATCCCCTGGATCTTTTTCCGTATTGCCATGCCCCTGTGTAAATCAATGTTCGCCACTATTTCTATCATGGTGTTCATTTGGTCCTACAACGATCTGTTCACATCCCTGGTGTACATTGCGGATCAGCGGCTTAAACCGGTCTGTGTGATTCTTTCGATGGTAAGCAATATGTACGGTACCGATTATGGGGCCATGATGGCGGCAATTATTATTACTATCTTACCGCTGTTCCTTCTCTATATGTTTTCCCAGGAACAGGTGGTCAAGGGACTTACTACCGGGGCGGTAAAAGAATAGGCCGGGAAAACCGGCATATTGGAAACGCTTTAACAAACTAAGGAGGTAATCCGGCATGGGGATACTTATTAACCATCTGGGCTACAGCAGCAGGGGGCCCAAAAAGGCGATCCTGCAGGGCGGGGATGATCCCCGGGGATTTTCTTTGGTAGACCGGGAGGGCGGGGAGGTTTTCCGGGGCAGTCTTCAAAGCCATGGGGAAGTGGCAAACTGGAAGACCGGCTTTTACTGGAGCGCCGATTTTTCCCCTGTGACAAAGGAAGGGTTTTACCGTGTCGTGGTAGAGACCAAAACGGGCTCCCTAAGTTCCGATGTCTTTGAAATTCGGGACTCCCTTTTAACTATGCGGATGCTGTCTGCGGTGGGCTATTACTTTAAAGCCCAGCGGGCCTCCGGGGAGTGGCTTCTCTGCGACCGGGACCTGCCTTTCCAGGGGGAGCGTCAAGGCCGGATAGACGCCCATGGCGGCTGGTACGATGCCACCGGCGACTACGGCATCCACCTGTCCCACCTGTCCCATAGTACAACGCATAATCCCCAGCAGATCGGTTTCAGCGTCTACGCTTTTTTCAAGGTCTGCGAATTGCTGGAACGATCTGGCAATGATGAGTACAGCATGGTAAAACGCCGTATGCTGGACGAAGGCAGTCATGGGGCGGATTTTTTAATGCGGATGCGCGCCCCGGGGGGCAGTTTTTTCCGTTCGATTAACCGCCAAACCGCCTTTACCCCGGTGCTGGATCACCGGCATATCGGCTTTGAATACCACCGGTCAAGCAGTCAATTTTCCAAAACGGCAAGTACCGCCGGTGAAGAAACCATTGGGGACGAAAATTATGAAACCAGCCTGCGTTCCGGCGGCGGACTCGCCATTGCCGCCCTGGCTATCGCCGGACGCCATCACTATCCCGGCAGGGATTATAGTTCCGAAGAGTATGTTCTTGCGGCGAAAAGGGCCTGGGATCATCTGGAATCGGAAAACGAAAAATACACCAACGACGGAGAATGGAATCTGGTGGATGAATACTGCGCCCTCATGGCCCTAACCGAACTTTGGCGCAGTACCGGTGAATATGGTTATCTGAACAAGGCCCGGGAGATGTATGGCCGGATATGCCTCCGGGGGGAAGATGCGGGGAATGGGACGCTGCGCCTCATGGTCCGGCCCGGTCAGCCTTACCACCATGCGGCGGAAGAGGGAATGCCCGTAACGGCCATGCTCCAATACGCCGAAATCGAAACCGACCGGGAGCGCCGCGCCGGAATAATCGAATTCTGCGAGAAGATCATGCGGCGCGTGATATACCTTACCGATTCGGTAATAAACCCCTTTGGTTATCCCCGCCTGGAATGCCGGAGAGGGGACGGAACTGTTAAACAGCAGTTCTTCTTCCCCCACGACTCCAGCGCCGCGCCCTGGTGGCAGGGAGAAAATGCCCGGATTGCCTCTATCGCCGCCGCCGCCAGAATCCTGGCGTTCCAGACCGCCGACACCGCCCTGGCCGCCCGTTTAGAACGGCTTGCCCAGGAACCGCTGGACTGGATCATGGGGCTTAATCCGTTTGATAGCTGCATGATCGAAGGGTACGGAAAAAATAACATCCAGTATTTCTTTAATAACCGTTACGACTTTTTGAATTGCCCCGGCGGCATTGTCAACGGTATCACCAGTGATCTTGAGGATGAAGAGGGGATCGGATTTATCAGTGAAAGCGGCGGACCGGTAAACGATAACTGGCGATGGGCGGAACAGTGGATACCCCACGCAAGCTGGTATTTGTACGCCATGGCTTTGAAAGGAGAATAAGTGTTATGGATAAGACGATGTACGATTACATCCTGGAACAACCCGCGGTTCTCCGGGACATTCTGGAAAACCGCGGCGCCTATACCGGGGAATTTGCCGCTTACATGAATACCCACAAGCCGGACCGGATCTACCTTATTGCCAGCGGTACATCCAACAATGCCGCCCTGCAATCGGCCCGGTTTATGGAATATGCGCTGGGAATCGAAGTCAGCGCCGCGGCGCCGTCCTTTTTACCGGAAATACGGGGCGCAAATCCCCTGCTTATTTTTATCTCCCAGGGCGGCGGTTCGACCAATACCATTGCCGCCTGTAAAAATTTGGAGAGCTATCCCCGGCTGGCAATGACGGGGCAGGAACAGTCCCGTCTTAAAGAAATTTGTCCCCGGCATATTTTAATCCCCTGCGGCGAAGAAAAGGCGGGGCCGAAAACCAAGGGTTATACCGCCACGATCCTTACCCTTTATCTGATGGCCCTGGAGGCCGGGGGAGGGAAGGGGGAGCTATCACCGGAACACTGCCTTGAGGTTCTTTCCCTGGTCCCCGGATACATAGCGGAGAATACCGGTATTGCCGAAAAATGGTTCGAGGAAAATAAAGAGGACCTGCGGAACATGAGCGGCTGTATGGTGGTGGGGAAAAATACCGCCGGCCTTACGGCCCGGGAGGCGGCGCTGAAACTCCAGGAAACCATGCTTATCCCCGCGGCGGGCTACGATTTTGAAGAATTCCTCCACGGTCCCGTATGCGCGGCCGGTGAGGGAGAGGGGGCTGTATACTTTATGCCGCCGGAGGAGGACCCCGATTACCAGCGCATGGCGGCGCTGGTTGAATTCCACCGGGGAATAAGCCCCAAGGTCTATACCCTGGGGGGCGGCGGGAAACTGCGGGACCGGAGGGACTGTGTTCTTAAAACCACCGGCCACTGGTATACATCTGTTTTTGAAGACATTTTACCCTGTCAGTTGATGGGCGCAAGGCTGCCGGAACTAAGCGGCCTTGGCGATAAGGGTATGCAGCGTTTTAAGCAGCTTGACGAGACCCTTAAAATGAAATTCAAAAGTTAAGCCATGAAATATGTGATCGGTATTGACAGCGGGGGAACAAAATACCGGATATTGGCCTGTTCGCTGGAGGGAAAGAAACTTGGCGCTTACGAGGGAACCGCCGGTACCCATTACTCCCTGACCAGGGAAGAATTACTGCGCCGCGTCAACGGGAATCTCGATTCCTGCCTTGCCGGTTTCGGCGGCAGGAGGGAAGATTGCGCCTATCTGGTATGCGGAACCACCGGTCTGGACAGCGAGGAAGATGGGGTTTTTCTTACCGAATTCTACGGCGGCCTGGAAGGGTTTCACTGTCCCGTGCTGTGCATCAACGATGCGGAGCTGGCCCATTACACGGTAATCGGCGGAGAGGGGGTCCTGGTTATTTCGGGGACCGGTTCTATCGCCTTTGGACGTAACCGCAGGGGAGAAAGCGCCCGGGCCGGAGGCTGGCTTTTTTCTATCATGGGGGATGAGGGTTCGGGGTCCTGGGTTTCCCGGCAGGCCCTCCGCCAACTGGGCCGCTGGTTCGACGGCGCCGTTCCCGACGGGCCCCTGTTCCGCATGATTCGGGAATCTCTGGCAATCACTGCCAGGAAGGATCTGATGGATTACTCGGCGCGGCTCCTTGCGCCGCCCCGGGAATCGCCGAAACTCGGCCCCCTGGTGGACAGGGCGGCGGAAGAAGGGGATCTTATCGCCATTGGGATCATCGAGGCCGCCGCCGGGGAAATCTTTAACCTGGTCCGCGATACCGCCGCCATGCTGGGTATGGAAAAAGATGCGGAGCTAAAGATTGGCCTGTGGGGCAGTAATATCCTCAACAGCCCCCTGCATCAGAGGGCTTTTAGACGCCTGGCGGCTGCCCGCTATCCCCAGGCGGAAATTCTTACGCCTAAACGAAGCGCCGTTGAAGGGGCGGTTGAAATGGCCCTGGAACGCTGCCGGGCAAACAAAGACTCTATTTAGTTTACAATCGTGAAAATTCCGGGCATCATAAGGTCTTGGACGTGTGGTGAAGGGCCGCGGGTCCGGAAGGAGAAGGAACCATGAAAAAGGTATTGATCACGGGGGCCGACCGGGGTTTGGGTCTTGCGGCCTGTAAAGAATTTCTTGCAGACGGCTGGGAAATTTTCGCCGGACAGTTTATGCCCCAGTGGCCTG
>JAIRNB010000185.1 GCA_031258265.1 Treponema sp.
GGAATTTATGGGCTACTGTTTTCAAAGCCCCCTCAAATTTTTCCGGATTTTCCCCTATTTTTACTATAAGCTCCTTCTCCTGGGGCATAGACTCTTTGTAAGGTGATTAATTCGAGGCTGCCCAAAAGACTTTAGTCTTTGGGGAAGGCAGAATCCCCGGCGCAGCTTTTATGCTGTTAGGGGATCTGTTGACATGTCGTCCACGCCGGTGATGAGCTGCTGGAGCTGAAGGTAGGCGTAGATTCGTTTGTAGCTGATGATGAGGTGCTGGGTGAGGGGCGGTTCCGTTTCCTTTTGCAGTTCCCGGAAGTTTGATATATACATGCCGTCTTTTTTGGAGTCCACGAGGATTTCTTTGAATTGGCGGCCCAGGAAGAACAGGGCCCTGGCGGCGCTGTTGAGCAGTTCCCAGGCGTCGTCGTTGATTCTTTGAATGATGGCGCTTAACTGCCGCAGTTGGCTTTGATTCCTGGCGGATTTGAACAGGATGGACCGGAGGCGGGAGCCCTCCTCCCCGTTTTCTCCCAGGGACTGCTCCAGGGCCAGGAGGCGGTTCGTGTTGTCCTGCAAAATGTGGAAGTTTTCCGACATTTCCCTGGACTGTTCAAGGGAGCCCCAATGACCCCGGATAAGAAGCAATTCGCAGAGATTATGCATGTCCTGCTGGAAAAAATCGACCAGAAAAACTTTAAGATAATTTAAGCTCTGGGTATGGACAAAGCCTGTAAGCCCCGCCTGGGTAAAAGCTTCGTTTTCCTTGTCGGTGTAGTGCCGGAGCCGCCTGATGGCGGGATCCCCGAATAATTCCCCGGCCAGGGTGTTTATCTGGTCCTGTTTCTGGGAGTAGAGGAATCCGGTAAAGGCGTCATCCACTTCCCGCCGACATTCTTCCAGGTAGGACGCGGCGATATGTTCCGAAGTGGTTAAAATATTAAATTCGTAGCGGGGGTCCTGGCTGATATGGCGGACCATGAGTTCTAAAATTGACGAACGCCGCAGTTCCCGCAGTTTGCCAAGCACCACGGCCCATTCATCATCTTTTATCACTTCTAAATTGTTCTTGTAGGTTTTGAGGATCTGCAGGATCAGCGTCCAGTCCGCTTCGAGGGCGACAGGGCAGGAAACATCCAGAAAATCCTTTAGATCCTCTAAAACCATTGTTCCCCGGACCGGTTTAAACCGGGGAACAGCGGTAAAATTACGTTCCAAAATATTGGGATCGAATTTTCGCAGGAAAAAAAAGTAATCAAAGGCGGCTAAATGTACCAAAGAGATGATCCGGCTGTAACACATATCCACCTTTGAAATAAAATCCGCGTCAAAGGCGGTGGAAAGGATGGCCAGATCTTCCCTGAGCAGGTGGGATACCTCGATAAGGGGCATGGTCTTGGCCCGTTCCTTCAGGTAGTCGGCGTTAAGCCGCTGCCTGGCGTCCAGGAATTTCATGTCCAGAAAGGTCTCCACGGTGATCTGTTTAAGCTGCGCCGATTTGACGGCGTTTTGCAGAAAAACCTGGGCATGGGAAAGGCTTTTATACAAGTCGTAAAAGAATTTGGCCATGGCAGGCTGTACTTCCATGGACTTGGGTTTGTAGAACAAGGAATGGCGGCTGCCCTGAATATCTTTCACCAGTTTTTTCAGCAGACGGTGTTTACTGTTTTCATTTTCCCCCCAATGGAAAAATGAGAACAGTTTTGCGAAAAATTTCAGGGCCATGCTGCGCTATTTTTTCCGGGAAACCGATGTAACCGCGCCGGCGAGTTTGGTATCAATACCGCTGAGGATGCCCCTGGCGGTCCGGCTTTTTTCAACGGAGTCCTGGTACTGGTTCCCCGCCAGGCTGACCTCCGCCTGGGCGGTGCTGCGCCGGGCGCTGTCATAGTCCTGATCCAGGGCGTTAAAATCCAAGTTGGTGTCCCTGACTTCCTTGGCATGTTCCAGGGACTTCCCGGTTTCCGCCAGGGAGGTCTTAACCCGCCCCAGGAGAGTCGAAGCCTCCTCCCTGGCCCGGGCGGCGGCGGCCCGGCTGTCGCTAATGGCCTTTTCCGCGGCGTTTACTGCCTCGGCGGCATAGTTTTTGGCCGCATCATAGCGTTTGGATTCCGCCTCGGTCCTCATGCGGTTCAGGGCCTCCCGGGCTCTGGTTAGGGTAGCGCCCGCGTAGGTAACGGCGTCGGGATCGTTTTCCGCCCTGGTAACGGCGCTGGCGGCGTTTTCCATTTCCTCTGTCGGGGGTTTGGCGCAGGCCAGAAGGGAAAGGCTTAACAGGCCAAAGATCAGAATCAGGGCCGCCGCCTTTAGCGGACCGGAATCCGCCGTGTTTTTTGAAATGCCGCGATTTTTCATGGTTTTCTCCTCATTTTGCTTTCCCGCGTTTACCCGCGTTTATTTTAAGCGGATTGTTCAAAAACTTCGGTTTTAGACAACCCTGTCATTTATTATGCCGCCCGGGAAGCTTACTTTCTATAATCGGCCTAATCATCACCGGATAAAAGGCATTCCTGGCTAAAAGGGTTATACAACAGGACCGGGGTGATAATAAATAGGGCTAAATTTACCGAAAATATAGAACCTGTACCCTTCGTTATCCATGCCTATAGAACCCGGAGGACCTTTGGCAGCCTTTATTACCCGGAAGAAGTCCGTACTCATCTATTTTTGCGCCTTTCTCGCGGCGGGGGGCTGCGCCGTATTGCTGGATTACCTTTTGACCGGGCCCAAGCTGGGGCCCCACTACGATCTCCTCCTGGGCTGGCGGAAAAGGCCGGCCCCCGCCCCGGAACTTCTTATAGTTGACAGCGGGGACCTGATAGAAAGCGCCGCCGCCGCGGAGATGATCCTGACTCTTATCGAGATGGGCGCCGCCTCTTTGGTGATTCAGACCCCCATCCTGGGTTTTTCCGATGGCAGAACGGGATCGGAGGAGGAGATCCGGTCCTGGTTTGAAGACGAATTCTCCCTTTTAGAACGGAATATCCGCAATCTTTTTGAGGCTATCCGTACCGGTTCCATAGCCCCGGCGGATGTTCGCCGCTATGTGGATGAACTGGTGGGCCTTACCGATCAGGGAAGGGACCGGCTTACCGCGGCTCTGGTCCGCCAGAGCGGCGAGGGAAGGGCCCGCCTGGAACAGACGGCCGCCGCCTTTGGCCGGGTGTACCAGCCGGGGGACCTGCGGCTTTCATCGGGAATCTCCATTCCCTTCGGCGATCTAAGCTACTCCCGGCCCCAGCGGGACTGGGACGCCAAGGTACGCCGCATCAACCCCGTGGGCCCCCCTGAGCATGTGGCCTACGCCGCCTTAAAGGACCGGTTCAAAGAATCCCACCTGGGGAAGATCGGAGAAGCCCTGTTCCTGGTAAACATCACAGCCGGGGGGATAGAAACCCACATTCCCCTGGATTCCGGGGGAGGGCTGCTCTTTGAACCCCCCATGCCGGGGGATCAGAATCCCGCCGGGTTCCAAACGCTGGACCGCGGTTTCCGCCGGATTCCCCTGGAAATTTTTACCCGGTATGAGGAAAGGGAACAAACCATGCAGCGGCTCCTGCGGGAGGCGGATAAGCTGGGAATCTACAGCGCCCTGGCGCCGGAAAGGTCCCCGGTGTACCTGTTTGAGTATGCCCTGATCCAGCGGGAGGAATTTCTGTCCTCCCTGGGCAGTTCTCCCTCCGCCCCTTTCCCCGCCGAATGGAAAGCCCGGTGGCTGCAGGCCCGGGAGGAATATTTTGCCGTCCTGGAGGAATTCCTCTACGGCCCCATAGAGGAGGAGCTGAAAGCGGGGTATAAAACCCTTTTAGCCTCGGAACGGCTGGAGGAGGAGGGGATAGAACAGTTGGGGGCCCTCCGGGATGCCATAAGCCCCGCCTTTGAGGGCCTGCGGGAAGTCTACGGGGAACTGCGGGCCCTGCGGGATACCCTTTCCCAGGCCCTTCCCCTGTCTATCGTGATCCTGGGTCCCCGGGAAAACCCGGAGGGCCCTAAAACCGGCGGAGAGGGGGAAGGCCGGGCCGGGGGGATTCTCCGCCTCCTGGGGGGGGAGACTTACACGGACAGCGAACTGACCTTTATCCTGGCGGACAATATTCTCCAGGGCCGGGGAATTCGCCCCCTGGGCCGCCCGCTGGTCCTGCTTTGGGTCCTCCTGGCCGCGGGCCTGGAAATTCTTATCCTGGTACACCTGCGGCCCCTCCTTTCCCTGGGCATGGGCCTTATTTTCAGCCTTGCCGCAGGGGCGGGTTTTTCCGCGGCCTTTGTGTTTTCCGGCCTCTGGCTTGATCCCCTTATCCCCCTGGGGGCATCCCTGGCGGGGATGATCGCCGTCTTTAGCCTTAGCCTTTTGACGGTGCGCCGGGGGGCCCGGCGTTTTCTCCTGGCCTATGGACCCTATGTGGGGAAAGCCTGCCTAAAACAGCTTATCAAGGCGGGGCGGCCGGCCCCCGGCGAGCGAATCAGAGTCCAGGCCGCGGTTATCGCCGTAAGGGAAACCGGCCTCCTGGCAAAGGAGGACCGGGGCTTAAGCGAATTCCCGGAGGGAGTGCGGATGACGGCGGCCTTTAGGGAAGAGGTTTCCACCCTTTTTAAGAAAGCCGGCGGCGTGATTCTGGGCTGTGACGGGGACATGGTACTAGCCTGTTTCGGCTCCCCCCTGGAACGGATCGGCATGGGCCCCGGCAGGGACCCCTATATCCGCTATTCCCGCAGCCCCGCCCTAAGGGCCGCGGAATTTATGACGGAACTGGCCGGCCAAAAGCCCCAATGGCAATTCGGGCTGGATGCGGGGGAATGCAGCTTCGGCTACCAGCCGGTTTCCGGCTACAACGGCTATGGCAGGCCGGTGGTCCGGGCCCGGATACTCTCCAGCCTGGGCGCCCGCTATCAGGCCAAAGTCCTGATTTCCGAATCGGTCCGCTCCCAGATCAACCACATCCCCGTGCGGCGGATCACCGTGCTTAAAGAACAGGACGGTTCCGGGGGCGAAGCCTTTTACGAGCTGATCCTCCCCCAGTAACCCATGCTGACAATTTAATAAAAATGTTGACAATTTTTAGAGACTATGGGAAAATACCGGGGAAGCTGGATACCGAATTAAATTTGGGCGCATTTCCGGCGCTTTGCGCCGGAAACCGGGCTATCGCTGCAATTCCTCGACTTTACCTGCGGTAAAGTCTCCGGTATTTCCGCTCTATCCCTCGCGCAATAAAAGCAACCAATGGTTGTATATTAAACCAATGTGGCTTCGCGTAGCGCCTCCGTATGCCCCCAAATTGAGAAATGCGCCCCAGCTTTAGCTGGGGCAGTGCGCGCGCGGCACAAACCGTAGGTTTGGGCTGGAATAAAAGCCAAGGGCCGAAGGCTGTATATTAAATGATGCGCCCCAGCTTTAGCAGGGCGCGTGGGATTTAGAATTTCGTTTCGTGTGTTTGCCGGGGCTTTCCCCTTATTAAACGGGGCTTTTTCAAAAGCCTGTTATGAACCCAGCCGGGTTTTGCGACAGGTACAAATATCTAAGGAGCATATATGTCCAAAGTTACGATCCAAAAGGTTAGGGCCATCCTTACGGCCCCGGCGGGAATCAACCTGATCGTGGTTAAGGTTGAAACTTCGGTACCCGGTTTGTACGGCCTGGGTTGCGCCACCTTTGCCTACCGGGAAAAGGCGGTGAAGTGCGTGGTAGAAGATTACTTTGACCCCCTGCTTCACGGGCGGGACGCGGGGGACATCGAGGATCTGTGGCAGCTTATGAACAACAACTCCTACTGGCGTAACGGACCTATCACCAACAACGCCATCTCCGGGGTGGACATGGCCCTGTGGGACATTAAGGGCAAACTGGCGAACATGCCGGTCTACGGGCTTCTGGGGGGGAAATCCAGGGCGGCGGCGGCGGTTTACCGCCACGCGGACGGCAGGAGTCTGGAGGAGATCGAGGAGAACGTCCGGAAGTTCCAGGAACAGGGTGTGGAGCATGTACGAATCCAGTGGGGGGGATATGGCGGAAAACCGGAGAGTCTCCACCGTCCCGACGGGGTCCCCGACGGCGTTTACTACGATCCAAAGCTCTATATGCGAAACACGATAAAACTCTTTGAATACATGCGCTCTAAGCTGGGCTACGATCTGGAACTGCTCCACGATACCCACGAGAGGATCAACCCCACGGACGCGGTGGTCCTGGCAAAAGAACTGGAACCCTTCAAGCTCTTTTTCCTGGAAGACATCCTCTCCCCGGAACAGGGGGAGTGGTTCCGTATTATCCGCAGCCAGTGTTCCACCCCCATCGCCAATGGGGAGCTTTACAATAACCCCAAAGAATGGGATTTTCTTATCGCCAACCGGCTTATTGATTTTATCCGGGTCCATATCAGCCAAATCGGGGGAATTACCCCGGCCCGGAAACTGGCGATTTTCTGTGAGCAGTTCGGCGTCCGTACAGCCTGGCACGGCCCCGGCGATGTATCCCCCGTGGGACACGCCGCCAACGTCCACCTGGACCTGGTGTGCCACAATTTTGGCATCCAGGAGTGGAGCGGCTTCAAAGAGGCGTCCCTGGAAGTCTTCCCCGGCTCCCCGGAATTGAGAAACGGCTATGTCTATGCCAATGACAAACCGGGCCTGGGGATCGATATTAACGAGGAACTGGCGGCCAAGTACCCCTGCAAGACCGAAGCCACAGGCTGGACCCAGACACGGCTCCCCGACGGGACACAGTTTACGCCTTAACGGTTTGCGGGGCATTGTCCTAAACCTGACATTGTATAAATATGCGCTAAATACCAGGAGGAAAAAATGGCTAAGAAGGCTTTTGTTACCGGGGGCAGCCGGGGAATCGGCGCCGGAATCGTACAGGTTCTCTCCGAATCGGGCTATGACGTGGCCTTTACCTACAACGAAATGGCCGATGCCGCGGAGACTCT
>JAIRNB010000196.1 GCA_031258265.1 Treponema sp.
ACTGCACCCCGTCGCCGATTCCGAAGGCCGCGAAGGCCGCAAAAACCGCAAACAGGATGCCCAGGACGCGTCCGGCCTTTTTGTTTTTCAGGCCCCGTTCCAGGGCGAACATGGCGCCCCCCAGCATGGCCCCGCTCTCGGTTTTAACCCGGTACTTTACCGCAATCAAAGACTCGGCATATTTGGTGGCAATCCCGAACACGCCGGTGAGCCACATCCACAGCACCGCTCCGGGTCCGCCCACCGCAATCGCCGTCCCCACGCCGATGATATTGCCGGTTCCGATGGTGGAGGCCAGCGCGGTGGTGAGCGCCCCGAACTGGGACACGTCCCCCTCGCCGGCTGCGTCTTTGGTCACCGACAGCTTAATGCCCAAGCCAAGTTTTTTCTGGATAAACCCGGTCCTGATGGTAAGAAAAATGTGAGATCCAAAGAGCAGGACCAAAAGCCAGGGGCCCCAGATCCAACCGTCAATGGTCGATACCAGTTTTGCAAATGCTTCCATTCAATAACTCCTTCGTTAAATACCCTTGTCAGGCCAGAACATTCGCGGCGGGAACATAGGGCAGGTTATGCGCCTGCGCCACCCCTTCGTAGGTTACGCTGCCCTTAAAGGTGTTGAGCCCCTCAAGCAGGCCCTTGTCCTTTCGCAGCGCCCCCGCAACGCCAAGATCCGCAATGGAAAGACCGTAATTCAACGTGGCGTTTGCCAGGGCGTTTGTGGAGGTGTTTGACACCGCGCCGGGCATATTTCCCACGCAGTAGTTCACCACGCCGTCCTGGACAAACACCGGGTCGTCGTGGAAGGTAACGCGGCTGGCCTCGCTGCAGCCGCCCTGGTCTATGGCCACATCGACAATCACCGAGCCCTTTTTCATGGTTTTAAGGTGGGTTTTCTTAATAAGTTTCGGGGCGGAGGAACCGGGGATAAGTACCGCGCCGATTACCAGATCCGCCGTGGGCAGGATGCCGTCGATATTCTGGGGGGAGGAATACAGGGTGGTGATGGCATTGCCGTAAATATCCTCCAGGTACTCCAGCTTGTCCAGATCGATGTCCAGCGCGGTCACATGGGCCCCGAATCCCACGGCGATCTTCACCGCGTTGGCGCCCACCGTTCCCGCTCCCAGGACCACCACTTCGGCGTGGGGAACCCCGGGCACCCCGGAGAGCAGAACCCCCCGGCCCCCAAAGGGTTTTTCCAGGTACTTCGCCCCCTCCTGAATGGCAAGGCGGCCCGCAATCTGGCTCATGGGTTTAAGGCAGGGCAAACCGCCCTTGCGATCCTTGATGGTCTCAAAGCCTATGCCTATACATTTGCTTTTCAGCAGCGCCTCCGTCAGGGGGCGGTCCGGCGCCAGGTGCAGATAGGTGTACAGAATCTGGCTCTCCCGAATGAGTTTGTATTCCGGCTCCAGGGGCTCCTTGACTTTGACAATCATGTCGCTTTCCCCAAACACATCCTCAGCGCGGTCCACAATTTTCGCCCCCGCGGCCTTGTACAGATCGTCGGGGTAGGCCGAGCCCTCTCCCGCGCCCTTCTGCACCAGGACCTGGTGGCCGTGCTTCACAAAGGCCTCCGCGCCCTTGGGGGTCAGGCCGACCCGGTACTCATGCTTTTTGATCTCCGTAACTGTTCCAACTTTCATAGTAACGCCTCCGAATTTTTTTTTGTAATCCAATCCTGGATGCATCCATGTTATCGATGCTGTAAAGTATGACTTATTTTTCCTAAATCCGGGCTTTTTTTCGATCAATACAGAAAAATTAACGTGATTGCCGCTCTTGGCATAAATAATATACGTTATTTTTAGATTTTTCCTAAATAAATGAGGCTCGGCCAAACAGCCTGCAGACTGTTTTGGCTGAAGCAGGCTAAGACAGGAACCCCGCAGCCAGGATGGCCACGGCGCCATGGGCATCCGCTTGCCGTTGCTTCCTTCCGGACCTGGCGGAGTTGGGCGGCGTCCATTCGCATGGGTCCTGGCTACAGGGTTCTTACATAATACCCGATAAGGCCGGAAAAGGCAAGGCTCCGGTTTTACACTTCAAAGCTGTCCACGATTTGGGAAATTGAGGCGATCGCCTCCTGATTGGTCAGGGCCAGTTGGGAAATTTCCCGGGCCCCGGCATTGACGGTTTGCATATCCTCCGCTATTTGGGAAACGCTGCCGGCTATTCCCCGGGAATGGGTTTGCAGGGCGCTTATCTCTTTCAGCATGGATTCGTTGCCCTCCCGCATTTCTTTGGAGCCGACGTCGACCTCGGCGCTTACATCGTTCATCAGCTTCAGGGCCTCCATGACCTGGCCGGCCCCTTCCTTTTGTTCCCTGATGGCGTTATCCACCACCTGCACCAGCTTGCCCGTTTCGTCCACCCTGAGGGAAACCTGGGAAAAAGACTCCTCCGAAACTTTGGCGTTTTTTACGATATGATCGATGGTTTCCGCAATCTGCCGCAGCTCGGCGCTGATCTTCTGGGATTCATTGGAAGAATTTTCCGCCAGCTTTCGTATTTCATCGGCCACCACGGAAAACCCCCGGCCCGCCTCCCCTGCGTGGGCCGCCTCAATGGCAGCGTTCATGGCCAGGAGGTTGGTCTGGGCGGCAATGGTGGCGATGATCCGGTTCGCCTCCTGCAGGGCCTGGGACTGTTCCACAATCTCGTTGATCCTGACCCCGTTTTCCCGCTGTATGGCGCTTCCCGCGGCGGCGGCTTCGCCCACGGTTTTAAATTGCAGAGCCATTTTTTCCGTCACGGATCCAATGGAAGAGATGTTTCCGATCATTTCCTCCACCGCCGCGGAAGCCTGGGTCACGCTGGCCGCCTGGGAACTGATGGAGTTGTCCAGGGATTCGATGTTTTTGGCGATCTGCTCCACCGCCGCGGAAGATCCCGTGACGCTTCGCATCTGTTCTTCGGTTTTTCCCCGGATCTGTTCCACCGCTTCGGAAATACGGCCCAGGGAGGAGGCCATGTCCGCGGCGTGATTCTCCAGCTTGAGGCCCGACGCTGCCAGATTCCCCTGGCCTGCCTTAATGTCCCGCATCCCGGCCCCCATGTTTTCACAAAAACTGTTGACCATCCCTGCGATGGTTCCCACCTCGTCTACGGAGCAGATGGAAATCCGCCGGGTCAGATCCTTTTTGGCGGAGGACAAATTTTCAAGCTGCGCTATTACCGAATCAAACAGGACGGCGGAGCTTTTTTTCAGGGTCAGGGCCAGGGCAAATACGACCAGCAGCAAAAAGGCGACGAGGCCCGTCAGGGCGGTCCGGTCTCCCCTGCTCAAATCCGTGAGGTTTCCCCCCGACCGGGTGAGGATCAAAAGGACGGCGGAAAGGCTGTAAAGGACGGAGATTATGGTTACCGCCAGGGGGATGATCAGCATCTTGAGGCTTTGCCGCCCCTCCCGCAGATCCCGGGGATATTCGGCGACGGCTGCGGCGATTAAGGTTTTTGACACCAGCCTGTCGCTTAGCACATAGACAAAAGTCCCCGCCAGCAGCCCCAGGGAGAGGCAGACCAGGTACAGGCTGGCCCCCATCCCCACAGGGATTCCGATGGAGGCGCCCTGGACAAAGAGTCCCGCCAGGAAGAGGTTTTCACATACCGTAAGGAGGGCGATCATCTTGAGGGGCACGGCGCCGATTTTTTTCAGAGCCTCCCCATAGGCCGTCCCCGCGGCCCTGAATTGGGCGGAATCAAATAAGCGGCCGCTGGTTCCCATGATCAGGGCGGACAGGGCGATGAAGGCCAGCCCCGGAAGCCCCGCCCGCAGCAGCAAAGCAGGAACGGAAACCCGGGGATCCCGAAACAAATACAAAAGAATAAACACAACAAGGGCGTCGATACTAGCAGCGGAGCCAATAATAATAAAAAAGTTGCTTTTCGTGTTCAAAACATAGACCTCCAAAAAACATTGTTTTACATATTACCGGAAGGAAGTACAGGTTATGACTGAGTTTACCACAGTGTTAGCCGGTTTGTTAACCCGCCGCGGCGCCCCCCCTATGGACCCAAGTTGGGTTAACAGGGACGCACTATGACTTCGTTTGGGGGTCCTGTCGGCTGGAAAAAGCACGGGGCCCTCCGGTGGCCCCTCCCGTGCTTTTTTCACCGCCACCCCCATTTACGCTGTGTGTGTGCGTCCCCGAGCCGTTTTGGGGCCCATAGGGGGGCCTTGGTCGTGGGGCCTTTGTTTCCACCACCACGCTTTGCCTTGGTCGCGGGGCCTTTGTTTCTGCTGCTACGCGTTGCCTTGGTCGGGGGCTCTTTTCGGCTGGCGCTCATCAGGAATTGCTGCAAAAATCCACGAGTCCCATAGTCTGCTAGTCTTCGTCTCCCCCAGGGGGGAACAGGTATAGGTCCGGCAGTTTGAATGTCCGGTCCATGGAAAAGGATTCGATGTCCCCGGGTTCGCTGATAACCGGGATCGAAAAGAAATGATTCATGGTTTCAAAGCCATTCGCTTCGATTCTAACGGAGTATTCAAAGTTTTCCCGGGTGTTCGCCGCGTCCGCCGAGATGGATTCGGGCCAGAAGGTAAAGGCGCCCTGGGTGTTTGCCACCAGAATACAGGGGTTCTGCCAGTTGCGGTTCTTCATCTTTACCAGCTTTCCCTCCCGCCAAAGCTCCACGGTTATGCCCGCCAGGGGGGAAAAATCCGCGCCGTCAAAGGCGCGTCCAATGATAGTGGGGATATTGAAGACCGGACCCTGTTTTATCGTATCGCCGGGGGCGGCGTTGCTGTGGTCGGAGTTGGGACGCTGGTTGTGGCTGACCCGTTTGAGCGCCTCAAATACCATGGAAACAACGTCCGCTTCCTTCTGCTGCCAACTGATGGTTACCTGCTCAATCCGCGCCGCGCCCCGGTTGGAGATGATATAGTGCGGGGGAATACGGTTGAGCACAAAACAAGCGGCATCGATGCGGCACTGGTCACAGAGACACAGTTTGTCCGGGTTGCCCTGCTTTTCTATGGAAGAACAAATTGCGTCTATTGTCGAGAAAACAAGATCTTCCGTGGTATTGTGTATTTCCATGCCAAACCTCCGCCCCTTATTATAGATTTATCCATTTTTTTGTATTACGCAATATCTCTTTCAGCCTTGAAGGTGATTTTACCCTATTTTTATACCGCGGGTCCACGAAAATTCGGATAATACGCAAAGATTTTACCAAATTGTCCACCGCCGCGGGGTTGAAAATGCCGGAGCTTTCGGAAAAACATCGATCTTCGTCGCTTACGTACAGGCCGGTTTCAAAGGAGACCGGCTCAGGAATATCAATGACCAGCGCCTCCCGGGGGAGGGGCTTCCCCGTGGGGGAAAGCTCCGCCGCCAGGGTTCTCTCATGCCGGGACCGGCTGCGGATATCCAGCAGATTCCGGTGAAGGGTTTCGTCAAAGGGAATTTCCGCAACGGGATCGAAAAAACGGCCTGCCCGGACTTCATCGGCCAGGGAAAAGAGGGGGTGGGAACGGCCGGAGAGCAGGGCAAAGAGCCCGGCATCGTCCAGGCCGTAGAGATCCCCGGGCTTTAATACGCCGTCTTCGAGTCCCCCCATGAGGGCCTTTTTGATCATCCCCGTGGCGGAACGAACCGTGGGATGCCAATAAACAGCCCGGTACATCAGATATTTTGAAAAAAGCACGGACTCTATGCTGGGAATGCCTTTGCCGTCAATCATTACCCCCCTTTCCCGGTCCGGGTGGAGGCGGCTCAGGATAAAATCCACGTCCTGGGCGCCGTAGGGAACCCCGCAGTACCGGGCATCCCGGTTCAGGTAGTCCAGCTTGTCCGGATCCAGCGTCCCGGAGAGGAGTTTGCGGTAAAAGCCCAGCTCCCCCTTCGATTCGCCGTCCCTGTTCAGTCCGGTATCCACAATGGCGGCGGCGAATTCGGGATCGGCCCCGGTTTTTGCCGCCAGGGACCGCAGGGGCTCCCTAAGGATGATCTCCGCGGTAAGCGCCTCGTGGCAGTCAAGGGGCAGCTCCTTGAGGGAATGGGCATAGGGGAAATGGCCCAGATCGTGGAGCAGCGCGGCGCAGAGAAAAGAGACCGCGCCCTCCGGGGTGAGCCAGGAAACGGCGCCCCGGTTCGCCAGGTCTATGAGGATCCGGCGGGCCAGGTGGTAGACCCCGATGGAATGGGCGGCGCGGGTATGGGTCGCGCCGGGGTAGACCGCGTAGGCCGGCCCAAGCTGCAGGATACGGTTGAGCCGCATAAAAGGCTCCGATTTGGTCAGCGCCGCCAATTCCGGGGTGAGGTAGATATGCCCCCAAAGCACGTCCCGTATGGGTTCGGTATATCCCCGCTGAAGAGCCGCATAAACATCCATCATTCCAAAATAATAGCCCCCGGAACGGCCCCTGTCCACCGCAAAAACAAGAAAAACCCCTGCCCCCGTATTGACATACCGGCAGAAGATCATTAGCATGGCGATAGACTGTCTTTTTGGAAGGAAGAAGGGGATGCATCAGCGCGCCGCGCCGCATACGGAACAAACAAACCTCAGCCTTAACGTGAATCTTTCCGGTTTGCGTAGGTTGACATTTGCCCCCCCCCCCACGGATATAGCAGAAAATTAACAGCCTTAGCTGAAAAGAGTGTTTCTCACCGGCCCTTCCAGAGACGGCAAATAATATCAGTATTTCTGCTCATCAGTTCAGCGGAGAATAATTGTGTCTCACAGAATGACTACGCAACGCAGCTTTGCTGCGTGAGTCATCATAGTCCCCAGCAGTTTTTGTGGAGGGGACCCGGTATGTTCAGCGAGAGCGGAACAAAGTAGCCGGAACAGCAACCGGGTTTAAGTACGCGATGCTGTTTCGGCGCACGTGGCATTTACCCGGAGACATTGTTTAAAAAATTGGGACGCGGGAGACGCGTCCGCCTGGGGGAAAATTTGCCTTGGCGGTTCCGCCTCCGGTTCAAAAGGAGATATGCCCGTGCTTTTGGATTTGTTCAAGAAAAAAATTATCAACCAACTCATTGCCGCGGATGACGGCCGGATACTCCACGATTCGCTTGAGCCCTATTTTCGATCTTTTACCGGAGCTTTTGAGCCGGATATGCCCTTTACGTTTTACTTTGAAGCCAGGGATAAACCGGCGCTGTTCGTCTACGACGCCACTCCCATAGACCGCCGCTCCAGCCACGCCCTGTTTGTAGAGCGCTGCGAGAAGATCAAAGCAGGGATACTGCCCATTACCGGCTTCCTCCGGGAGCTTGCCGGAGCAGACTATGTGCAGGAAACGCCCCTGAACTTCAAGGACCGCCCGCCCCTGCCGCCGGATTATGCAAACTACTGGCGCAGGTACCGGAATTTCTATATGGACTCGATAAACGGCCTAAGCTACGCGTGCTTCACCAAACTGACCCCCACACAAAAACTCTATGATCTGTGGGTAAAGTTTAACCCCAAGGCGCTGGCGGGGTAGGAGGAGAACCATTGTAATTCTTCCCGTTTTGGGCGCATCCGGGCGGCGCCCGGACCGGGCTTTCCGCGCCCTTGTTTAAAGAAGAAAAATCGTAGTACAATCATTATATGGGACAGAAACTGCCCATCGGCATACAGGACTTTGCCTCCATTCGGGAAGTTGGGAAGCCCCTGCCCACCCTGGGGCCCCTTTTCGAGGAGCGGCGGCAATTTTTCGGCCCCATCGCGGGAAAGCCGCCGCTTGCCGTCGATTCCCTTGAGCGGGGGTGGAAGCGGCATCCGGTTATCCGCATTGACCTGAATGCCGGGGATTACGCCGAGGGGGCGGGGATTTTCAAAGCGGCGTTACGGAACAAGGAGATTATTGCAGACCATGCGAATAACCGCCGCTGAAAAGGATGCATTGGTTCACTCGGTCCGTCAGGAGGATCCCAACGCCCGGATATGGCTGTTCGGGTCCCGCCTTGACGACTCGAAAAAAGGCGGCGATATAGATATAGCTGTTCTTTCCCCCCTGATACATATACCCGAGCGGATACGTATACGGCGTGCTATTATTGACCGTATCGGGGATCAGAAAATTGATATAGTTGTTTCCCCTGACGGAACCGATCCTTTTTTTCGGCTGGCGGTGGAGACGGGAATACGGATAGATGAGTAACGCCGCTCTGGATGTGCTTAAAACAAATCTGGAAAGCCTTAAGCAAAGCATAAAATGGCTGCGCCGTTCTTATGATATTTGCATGGGTATCGGGACAAAGGATAACTATACGGAAGATGAGTTTGACCATTTTGAGAATTTGACTTCACGGTATGCTCGGACCACCGATTTGCTGATTGGCAAGGTGCTGCGGAGCATTGACAGCGTTGAATTGATGAACAGCGGCAGCATTATCGACGCTGCAAACGGAGCGGAAAAACGGGGCATAGTTGAGTCTGTCTCGAAATTGCGCGACTTAAAAGATCTTCGCAATGCGATAGCCCATGAATATGAAACCGAAGATATAAAAACGCTTTTCTCCCTGGCGCTTGCCTCATCTTCACAGTTATTTGAAATTGCGGATAAAGCGATAAAATACTGCGGGAAGTACTAAACGGGCATGAAAATCTTTCCTTATGAAGAATCAGACTGTTTTTAAAGAGGTCTAAAAAAAAAATTCTGTAGAACGCCCTCGTTTACCAAAACATAACGGTGGATTAAAAAAAATAGGATTAGTAAAATAAAAATACCCGAAATAATAAATCTCCCTAAAATTCTCGACAAGCGGGGGAACCTGTCTTTTTTTGAAAACAACAGTCAAATACCCTTTGAAATCAAGCGGACCTATTGGATATACGATGTGCCCGGTGGAGAATTTCGGGGCGGCCATGCATACAAGGAAAACGAAGAATTTATAGTCGCCCTTTCCGGCAGTTTTGACGTGGTCCTTGACGATGGTCGGCAAAAAACCACCTATAGCTTAAACAGATCCTATTATGGCTTATATGTGCCAAAACTGTATTGGCGGGAGATGAATAATTTTTCAACCAATTCCCTGGCCCTGATTGTATCCTGCACTGAATATGACCAAGATGATTATATCAGAGATTATGATAAATTTTGTGTATTGAGGAAAACTCTATGAAGCGAAGTTCTGTATATGATTGTTCTATGATTGAGCTGCCGATTAATCACCGGGAAAGAGGAAATATAACGGTTATTGAAAACGATATAACCATTTCCTTTGCTGTCCGGCGTATTTATTATCTGTATGATGTACCCGGCGGGGAATCCCGGGGTGGTCATGCGCATAAAACACTGCGGCAATTAATTATAGCCGCTTCAGGCAGCTTTGATGTTATATTAAACGACGGAATAATAAAACGGATATTTGTCTTGAACAGGCCCTATCAGGGTTTACTTGTTACTCCCGGTATATGGCGCGAACTCGATAATTTTTCATCAGGTTCAGTGTGTTTGGTTTTGGCTTCGCAAGAATATGATGTGCAGGATTATATTCGGGAGTATGAGGAATTTTTAACGTGGGAAAAAAATGATATATAAAAGCACGGAATACCCCCCCGATTGCAGTTTCTGTTTTTGATTGTTCCTATATTGAGCTGGATAAACATCCTGACGAAAAAGGCAATTTAACCGTTGTAGAGAACAATATACATGTACCCTTTAGTCCTCAACGGGTCTTTTATCTTTATGATATACCGGGCGGGGAATCAAGGGGCGCCCACGCTCATAAAAAGTGCCACCAATTTCTTGTTGCCGCAGGCGGCGCTTTTGAAGTTGCGCTTGATGACGGAAAAAATAAAAGGACAGTCCTGCTAAATCGCCCCTATTACGGGCTGCATATTCCTCCGGGTATTTGGGCCGCAGAACAGGGGTTTTCTTCCGGCTCTATTTGCCTGGTACTCGCCTCCCATCAATATGACACGGAAGATTATATTCGGGACTATGGGGAATTTTTAGCGTGGAAAACTAAGCGAGAAGTAGGGGTTGTCTAGTGATAAAGCCCCTTGCTTCACTACGATTTTTATTTGCCCTTTGTGTTTTTTTATCCCATTACGCCATAGGCGAAAAGCCAATTTTCTATGAAGGATATATCGGCGTAGAATTCTTTTTTATCCTGAGCGGTTTTATTATTTCGTATAACCTAAATTCCCTACGAAATATAGTATACAATTATACCAAGTTCTAAAAAACGGGCTCTTTCTGCTGAAAAACGGGGGTTTAGCGGCCTGTTTCGACCCTCTACTACCTCTTTCAACCCTTTTTTGCCTTCCGGATAATGACTTCTCCCGGGCGAC
>JAIRNB010000220.1 GCA_031258265.1 Treponema sp.
TGCCGGAACGCGAAATAGGGAACCATGTGGCCGATGTGCAGGCTGCCGCCGGTAGGGTCGGTCCCCTCATAAAAAGTAAGCGGCCCCTCGTCCAAGAGGCGGGAAAGCCCCTCCACATCGGTACACTGCCGTACAAAACCCCTGACCGTCAAATTCTCAATCGCCGGATTCATAACCGCCATCCTTAATAAATTTAAATGCCGTAAAAACGGAGGCTTTTTCAAAAATTCAGTCTTGAAAAAGCAGCATTAAAAAAAATAATACCAAATTTAAGGGGGGGGCATATATGCCGTGTAAGCCGGGGATCATCCGGCCCCCGCAATAGTTATCATAATGGGTAGACTCTATTTGTAAGACCGGGACTTCTCCCGGTCCAGAAATTCCTCCAGATGCCGGTCCATGGCGTCGTAGTCAAAGGCCGCCGCCTGCTCCCTAAGCCGCGTAATAAGCTCCTCCCCCGTTTCATAGCGGTACCGTTCCAATTCCCCCAGGATCTCCTCGACTTCATTGGAATTAAATTCACCGGCGGCGGCGGACAAACGGGACAACAGTTCCCGGTCGGGTTCCGCCTTTTTTTCCCCTGCCGGCCGGCGGCCGTCCCATTCGGCCAGGAGGGCCGCAAGTTTATCCAGCAGGGAACGGAGTTTGTCTTCCAGTTCCCCGTGGCGGGAACGGACCGTGTCAAAGTTTCCCTCCTTGGCGGTGCGTTCCAATTCCCGGGCCAGGGAAGCGCTCTCTTCGGCGCAGATCGCGCCGCAGGTCCCTTTAAGGCCGTGGACTTCTATGGTGTAATCCGGCGGGGAAAGCTCCAGATGGGCGGCCATTTTCTCCAGCAGGGGAGGCGTATGGGTAACAAACGATTTAAGCATGGACGCAATGGCATCCCCGCCGCCATAGAGTTTCTGCATCGCGGCAAAATCAATACCTTCGACAGGGTGATCCAAAAACCACCGGTCCCCCTCTTCATCTTCTCCCGCCGCCCCGGAATTCCTGTTTTCCGCCGCCCGGAGCGTTTCCTCACTCTGCTTGTCCCTGATCCACTGGTTAAGAATTATATCAAGCAGCTTAATATCAATGGGTTTGGAGATAAAATCATTGAAGCCGTTTTCAAGAAACATTTCCCGGTTTCCCGCTATGGCGTTGGCCGTAAGAACGATGACGGGCACGGTCCGGGCATATTCGGTATTGATTTCGTGCCTGATAATCCGGGCGGCCTCTATCCCGTCCATCTCCGGCATCATGTGGTCCATGAATACGAGATCGTAGCGCGGCTCCCCCCTCCGAATCAGCTCCACCGCTTCCGTCCCGGTTAAGGCCGTATCCACCTTGAGGCCGTAGGGCATGAGGAGTCCAAGCATCACATCCAGGTTCATTTCCAGATCGTCTACCACAAGGACCTTCCCGTATGGCATATAAGAACGGACAAGAGTTCCCCGGTCCATTTTCCGGTCCCCAAGGGGGTGGAATTTGAGGAGTTTCTCCACCTGTTCAAGGCCGATAGGACTCCCGTCAACGATTCCCTGGGGCAGGGAAACCCGGAAAACGCTGCCCTTGCCGTACTCGCTTTCCACGATGATGTTTCCCCCCATCGCCTCCACCAATCCCTTGGTTATGGAAAGCCCCAGTCCCGTACCCTCTATCTGCCGGTTCGCCGCGGTGTCAAACTGGGCATATTCGGAAAAGAGTTTATCCATGTCCTGGGCTTTAATTCCCCTGCCGGTATCCTTCACCGCAAACAGGATAATGGCGGTATTACCCTGTCGTCTCCAGCCGGCCAGCAGCCGGACTTCCCCTTCTTCCGTGTACTTAAAGGCGTTGGACAGGAGGTTATTAAGAATCTGTTTTATCCGCAGTTCGTCACCGTGAAGTTTTACCGGTATGCTTTCGTCCAGGTTCAATTTGAAGCGGACAGGTTTTATGCCGATCCGTACAATGTTAAGCTGGACCGCATCGTTGATAAGGGCGGGGAATTCATAGTCCACCGGGGTAATTTCAAAATTCCCCGATTCAATTTTTGAAATATCGAGAATATCGTTGACGATCTCCAGAAGATGGGCGCCGGAACGGTAAACCTTTTCCAGGTTAAGGGAAGTCCCCTCGGGAAGCTCTTTCCGAAGCTCCACCTCTGAAAGGCCGAGAATAATGTTGAGGGGGGTACGGATCTCATGACTCATCCGGGCCAGGAAATCGCTTTTAGCCCGGGACGCGGATTTTGCCACCTCGGTCTGCCGTTCCAGTTCCCCTGTCCGTTCCTGTACCGTATTTTCCAGATTCTGATTTGACTTTTCCAGCAGATTGTTCATCTCGTCGATCCGCCGGAACAGGCGGCCAAAACGCCGGGCAAGAATAACAGTGGTGGTCATGGTAAAAATAAAAATACCGTAACGGCTAATATCAACAATGCCGTAACCCAGAAAAGCGCTGCTGATAACATCGGCGGCCGCGGTGATGCACAATAAAAAACTACCGATAATGATGTTGCCCAGGGATGTTTTGACGAGGGATACCCCGAAAACTTTTAGAAGGGCGCGTTTCCCGGCGTTCTTCCAGCGGATGCGGGCGTCCCGGAAAAAGACATACAGCATATCGTAACCAAGGATATAGGCAATTTGGACAATGACGAAACACCACCAAATTCTAAGAAGATCATCCCCAAGGGAATTGGGGAAAAGCATCTGGACCAGGGCGAAACCAAGGCTGATAACCCCGCATACCCTGCTGAAGGCCGTGGTTTTTTTAAAGCTAAGGTGTTCCAGAAAGGATGACAGGGAGGGGGCCAGGAGATAGAGGCACAGGTATTCAAGACGGAAGCTGATATTACTGTTGGGGATAATGTTGTATATTGCGTTATTTCTTATAAAAAAATAGGAGCCCAGGAGGAGCGAAAAAAAACAGTAATAGAGATTGTACCGGTCCTTGGGCCGGCTTAAGAAAAGCAAAAAATGGTAAATCCCCACGAAAATATACATTCCGATAACGGCTATCTCCAGAAATTCAACATGATCTTTCCTGATAAGATCATAATCGCCGATATAATACGGCCGCCTGTACCACAGGCCCGTTACATCGGAGTTCGGCGCGCCGATGATGTGAAAACTCAGCATATTAACGCCCGGAACAAAGAGGGACCGGTCCAGGGGCATTGAAAGGTAACGCCAGGCTCTGCCTGATTCGATGTACCCGTCTTCGCCCAGGTGCAGTTCCGATTTGACCGGATAGCCGTTAAAAAATATTTCCCAGTTATCCCCCAGGGCGGCCAGAAAGAGTCCCGGCTGAAAGGGTTTTTGTTCGTTCAGCGTTTCAAACTGTTTCTGATCCAGGGTAAAGGGGATCACCATGGTATATTCCCTGAACTTTTCCCTGAAGGGGGAAAGAAAAAAACGCCGGGGCGTATCCGGCAGACCCAGGGATTTAATTATCGCCGCCTCCCCCCGTTCTTCGGGCCCGGCTATCCGCCAGGATTCGCCGGAAAGATCCGGCCTGCCGCCGGAGGAATCAAAACCGCTTTTTACATACAGGGAACATCCGGTAAGATCAATATAAAAAGAACCCGGCTTGCCGCCGGGCTGCGGGCCCCCGGATTCAGAATGCCCAAGGACGACACAACCGCAAAAGGCCAGGGATGAGAACAGTATGAGGCTGAAATACAGCCATATAAAGCCTGACAAGGCTTTCATCGGATTCCCCTAATCCCGGCTGGAAGTTCTTTCGGTGTTAAGCAGGGAATTGATTTTCTGTAACAGCGTTGCGGGATCAACGGGCTTTACCAGATAATCCTGGATACCGCCGTTCCCGGCTCCGGCGACAATAGTTTCTACTTCATGGGAACTAACAAAAATAACCGGAATATCCTTTTGTTCCGGATGACTTGGATTGCTTCTTATCAGATTGAAAAATTCAAGGCCCGACATTTCCGGCATCTCAACGTCCAGAATAATAAGATCGGGCCGCAGGGTGTCCATCAAACGGAGGGCCGTCTTTGCCGATTTGAGGGGCCGCAGATCATAATCGGTACACAGAATATTTCTTATGATGGCAAGATTTACCGGCATGTCATCCACCGCTAAGATGATCTTCTTTGCTGTTTGTTCCGGCATTTTGCGGCCTTACCAGGCTTCCAGGGCTTTTTTGAAGGCCGCCCCGCTGGCCTTGATGATCTTCTCGTCCACACAGTAGGCAAAACGAAGCCAGCCGGGTTTGCCGAAACCCGAACCGGGAACAGCGAGGATAAGGTACTGTTTAAGGTGTTTCACAAAGGCCAGGTCATCGCCGGGGAAATCCCCGGTGGGGGAATCCCCTGTAGGGGAATCCCCGGTCCCGACGGCCTTCCGGGGCGGAACCCGGCAGAAAAGGTAAAACGCCCCCTCGCTTTTTGCGTAGGCTATACCCGCTTCGTCCAGTATCCCGGTAAAGGCGGCGCGGCGGCGGGCATAAATATCCACATCAACCTTGGCAAAAGTAAGTTCCGCCACAATCCGTTGCATCAAAGCCGGGGCGTTGACAAAGCCGAGAATCCGGGTGGCGTAGATCAGGGCGTTAAGCAGTTCTTCCTTGTCCGGTACCCTGGGGCCCGCCGCCACATAGCCAATCCGTTCTCCGGGGAGGGAGAGGCTTTTGGAATAAGAGCTTACCACGATAGAGTCATCGTAGGCGGAAAGAACCGGGGGAACTACGATCCCGTCATAACTGAGTTCCCGGTAGGGCTCGTCGGAGATAAGGTAGGGCCGCCGGCCGGCTTCCCCCTGGGCGGCCAGGAGCTTTCCCAGGGCCTCTATGTCGCCGGCGGGATACACCCTGCCAGTGGGATTGTGGGGGGAATTGATAAGGACGGCCTTGGTTCTGGGGGAGAGGGCGGCTTTTATGGCGTCCAGATCCAGACTGAAGTCTCCGGTGGAATCAACCTCCACAAGAATCCCCCCGTGGTTAGCCACATAGGACCGGTATTCCATAAAGTAGGGCCGGGGGACGATCACCTCGTCCCCGCTGTCCAGAATGGACTTAAAGACCACGTTCAGGCCCCCCGCGGCGCCCACAGCCATGATCACATGGGAACCGTCTATCTGTACCCCCTGCTCCCGGGATGCCTTAGCCGCCAGGGCTTCCCGGACCTCCGGGTAGCCCGCGTTGGGCATGTAGCCGTGGGAACCTTTGCGGTCCTCCCTGGCAAGGCGGAGAAAAACCCGGTGAAAAGCCGGGGGCGGTTCAATGTCCGGGTTACCCAGGGAAAAATCAAAAACCTTGTCGGCGCCGTGTTCCTTTTTTAGACGATTCCCCTCTTCAAACATTTTACGGATCATGGATTGGGAACCCAGGGCATCTCTAATTTTCCGCGCAATAGGCATATTAAACTCCCGCGCTTATAAGTAGAGTCTGTCCATAATATAGCCACACCATGGACAGACTTTCTAAAAAAGCAGCGCCTGTCCGTAAAGCTGTCTGCCATGGGACAGAACTCTCATTTTCAGACCCTAAATATATCAGACGAAATATGTTACGGTAAGCCATAAAGAGAGATACTTCACTAATGGAGATTCCTATGGATAACTATGATAAAGCGTCTATCCCTTCTTTGGCGGATTGCCTGAAGGCTGCGGATGAAACCAAAGAACTTTTAATTAACCGGGGCTGTTATGGGGAAATCCCGCGGCTCCTCAAACGGTTTTACCAATTCGACGGGGTTTACCTTGTGGCCGATGAAAATACCCGGGAGGCGGCGGGAAAGCAGGTCAGGGAAATCCTTGAAGGGGCGGGAATCCCCATACGGGGGGAGCTTTGTTTCCCCGCCCGGCCCCGCCTCCACGCGGAGTATTTCAATATCACCGCCATCAAAGAACAGCTTTCCGCCCTGCCCAATCCGGCGGAGACCGTCCCCATTGCCATTGGGGGGGGTACGGTGAACGACCTGGTAAAGCGGGCCGCCGCGGAACTCAAGCGGAGTTACCTCTGTATCCCCACCGCGTCCAGCGTAGACGGGTATACCGCCTATGGGGCGGCGATCCTCTACGACGGCTACAAGCAGACCATGCCCTGTCCGGCCCCCCTGGCCCTGGCGGCGGAGCCGGAAGTCCTGGCCAAGGCCCCGCCCTACCTTTCTTCCTCGGGCTTTGGGGACCTGGCAAGCAAGATCATCGCCGGCTGCGACTGGATCATCAGCGATCTGGCGGGCCCCTTGGGGGCGCCGGTGGCGGAACGCATTAACACGAAGGTGTGGAACATGACCCAGCCGGGGCTCCTGGATTACCTGGAACGGTCAATCGACGCCGCCCGGGGCGACAGCGACGCCGTGATCGCCCTGTTCGAAGCCCTGGCCATAACCGGCTTTTCCATGCAGGCCTTCAAAAGTTCCAGGCCGGTCTCCGGCAGCGAGCATCTCTTTAGCCATGTATGGGAGATGGACGACCTTTCAATCGACGGCGTTCCCATAACCCACGGGCATAAGGTAACCATCGGAACCCTGGCCGCCACCGCTTACTACGAACTCTTTTTTGCGGACCCCTCGGGCCCTCCCTCCCCGCCCAGGGATTATATCCGGCCCAGTCCTTCGCAGCGGATGCTTACAGTCTCGTCAGCCTTCAAAGGGAGCCGGGG
Source organism: Treponema sp. (assembly GCA_031258265.1). Classification (GTDB taxonomy): domain Bacteria; phylum Spirochaetota; class Spirochaetia; order Treponematales; family Breznakiellaceae; genus JAISFT01. Next base: position 6,589 of record JAIRNB010000220.1, read on the forward strand.
CCACGATCTGGTGGTAAAGACCGCCCTGGAAAAGTACATGGACGAGGCCGCGGTAAAACGGATTAGGGAAGCTGTGACGGACAACTACAGGGAACTGCGGGAGCGGGTCCTTGCCAGACTGCTGCCCTACGGAAAGCTCAAGGAAATGTTGGGCAAGGCCCTCTGCCCCCTGCGGCCGGAGACTCTCGGCCTTTCCCGGCAAGAAGCCATCGCCACCGCCCGGCGCGCCCAGATGATGCGGAACAAGTACTGCCTCCTGGACCTCTCCTGGGACCTGGGGGTAATGGAGGGCATCCTTTCCCGGATGGAAAAATCGGAAGAGTACCTGTGGTAAAGATAACAGGCCGGATGCCGAATTAATATTTGGGCGCATTCCCGCCGTAAGCGGGAACCGGGCTATCGCTGCAATTCCTCAGCCCGCCTCCGGCGGGCTTCCGGTATTTCCGCTCTATCCCTTGCGCTTCGCGGGATTTGGAATTTTGTTTCGTGTGTTTTGAACGCCGGACACCCCGGCAGCAAAATTCGAAATCCGGCCTAAGAAAGCACTGATTTATTCAATCGAGAATAAATCAGTGCTGCTTTAATGTGGATTCTTCAGGCAGAGTCCTGGGGGAAGGGCTCCCTGTTTATCTGAATTGAATCTGATTGTTAAGGAGGAGTATTATCATGGCAGTTAAGAAACTTCCGGCTAAGAAGGCGGCGTCCAAAGAAACGGCGGCTAAAAAAGCGGCGGTAAAGAAGCCGGTGGTAAAGAAAAGCGCGGCAAAAAGTCCAGCGCCCAAGAATCGTCCCGCGGTCAAAAAGCCCAAGCCCGCGAAATCCACAGTTAAAAAATCTGCCGGAGAAAAGCCGGCGGTAAAGAAGCTGACAGTAAAAAGTCCAATGCCCGAGAATCGTCCCGCGGTCAAAAAACCCAAGCCCGTGGATTCCCCCAACCGTTTCAACTTGATCGACGAGCCCTGGATACCGGTTACAAACAAGGGGCTTGTCAGTTTAGGGCAAGTTTTTACGAATTCCACCCTCCGTTCCTTAGGGAATACCGGGGTTTCAAAGAT
>JAIRNB010000363.1 GCA_031258265.1 Treponema sp.
ATGGCCAGTTCAACGCCCCGCATGTAGATGGACGCGGCAAAACCGGCCAGGTCGCTGACTACCCCGCCGCCGCAGGCGATAAAAAGGGAGTCCCTGCCTAGTCCCGCCTCCTGGGCGGAGCGGAGGATCTGTTCCACCGCAGCCCAGTTCTTGTTGTTTTCCCCGGCCTTGAGGACGCAGAAGGGGCCTTGGGGGCTGACGCGCCGGGCCAGGAGCAGGGTATGTTCATCGCAGATGAGGAGGAAGGCCGCCGGGGCCTTCTTGAAAGCGGCGATGATCTCCTTAACAGGGGGAAGGGGACCGCTTATGTTAATGTCCTGGGGGAAAGTTCCGAAGTCGAAGTGCAGGTTCTGGGTTGTATTCACGGGAGTTCCTGGTTCGGCATCCCCCCCATTACCAGGCGGGAGAGGTAGAGGGTATTGGCGGGGTCTTTTTTTCCGGCATTCCGGTTTTCCGGGATGGTCTCCGCGAAGATACCAAAGGTTTTTTCGTCCAGGGCCTGTCGGGCGGTGGCGGTATCCACGGTTTTGAGAAACGAAAGGCCGTAGTTATGGCAGCCATGTTCGATGATGAATTCCAGATCGCTTACCCCGATGAGAAGGATGACGGCGAAATTTTTCCGCCGCGCCTGGTTGATCACCCGGTCTATGGCGTCCTTGTAGATCATGATGTTCCTGATGGTCCGTTTGAAGTAACGGTAGCTGCGGCGGAGGAGTTCGTTGATGCCGTCGATGGTGACGGCGTACTGGATTTTCCGGCGGTTGAGTTTTTTGGCGGAGATCCATCCTTTCTGAGCCAGGCGTTTGAGGATGGAATTGGTCATACCCAGGGAGGTTCCGGCGACGAGGGCCAGATCCCGTTGTCTGAGGGGCGTATCCTGGTCCAGGGAGGAGTAGATGTTTTCCAGGATGAGGAATTCCGTGTCTACGGAGCTATTGGTTGTATTAATGACGGGGACATTCATTACTTGGGGGGTTGCCGGAATGGACCGAAGGCCATGGAGGCAAGGGGGGGCCAGGGAAAAAGCGAAGGCTGCGGACAGACTGTCCGGAAAGTGGCCCCCCCTTCTAAATTTTATTAAAAAAGCCTTAAAATTTAAGGCCGCCGAAGGGGAAGATCGCTTTACCATAGGGGATACATACGCGGCCGGAACACGCTTTATGAAACCTTATGTTGTTCAAACATTGAACAACATAGCACTTTGGGCCCTAATCCGCAAGGTTATAGATGAGAGATTCTATGCAGCCGAGGATCTCCGATTTGATGAGGGGGCTGGGTTTTTCCGAGCTTGAAAGGGTTTCCCTCCAGCGGCTGAAAAAATCCTGGGCATCCCGGTGGCTGAGGGGGAGGTGTTTCCCCGTGAGGGCGGCTTCGCTGTCTTGGTCCCTGAGGAGGCACTCCCCGGCAAAGACGCTGCGGAGGCTGGTGAGGATGTTTTTGCGGTTTTTCATGATGAAGATGAGGACTCCCCCTTCCGCGCCGCTGTTCCGGTCTCCGAATTTCCGGTAGGCGCTGAAGTCCCACTGGTCCAGGGGTATTCTGACGCGGGTGAGGAGTTCCTGTTTTTCCAGGGCGAGGCGGCCGGGCTGGGAGAAACGGGCGGCGGATATCCAGCGGACGTTTTGGGCGTTCCGGAGTTCGTAGATGGCGTCCAGGGCGATGAGGGCGGCGGTGCAGTCCAGCCGGCAGGCGGCGTGGCAGATATGGCCGCCGATGGTGGCTAAGCCCCGGAGATGGGGGCCGGCGACGCCTTCCAGGCTGCGGGTGAGGGCCTCCGGCACGATTTTACCCAGCCTGATGATGTCCCGGAGTTTGACCATGGCGCCGATTTCCAGGTAGCGTTCGGTACGGCTCATGCGGCTGAGTTCTTCTATTTCGCTGAGGGCCAGGATGTTTTTGGGGAGGACGAGGCTGGAACTCCGTTGGCCGCGGATGATCTCCGTTCCCCCGGCAAAGGGGACCGCATCGGGGAAGCGGGTCCAGGCGTTGAAGAGTTCGCCCAGGCTGCCGGGGAAGAAGACCTGGTTATGCTGAGCGGCCATAGATTCTTCTTTTCCGTATTTCCGCCACGGTTTGGAGGGCCTCTACCAGGGTGTCCGGGTCCGTACAACGGCAGCGAATCCCCTGGTAGGCGTCGAGGATCTCCGTCCGTTCCGGCCGGAGGGTCCGTTCCAGGAGGGCTTCGGCGGCGAGAATCTTCCCGTTGCCGCAGACCGCGCAGTTTTCCAGTCCCGCCCGGGAGAATCCTTCCGCGATGTCCTGGTATTCATCGGTCTGGGAAAAGCCTTCGATGGTGATGATCTCGCTGCCCCTGATGCTGAAGGCGGGGATGAGGCAGGACTGGACGATGAGGCCGTTGAAGATGACAAGGCAGGCTCCGCAGCAGCCGGTGAGACAGTTTGTCTTAGTCCCCGTGAGGGCGAAGGAGTCCCGGAGGATATCGACAAGCCGGGATTCCGCCTCTGCCCGGACCACCACGTCTTCCCCGTTTAAGATAAAGTCGATTGTCATTCGCCGTCCTCCACGTCCTGTTCATTGGCTTTGGAGCTGAGGACCTTCCAGATACCGGCGGGCCGGAGGGGGATCTTGCGGAATGGATAATCGGCGGCCTGGGATACTGCCTGGATATAGGCGGCGGGGATGCAGCAAAAGGGGAGTTCCCCGATACCCTTGGGAACGGTGGCGTCGTTCCAGAGGAAATCAATGCGGATGGGGGGTATTTCCCCGGGGTTGGGGATTCCGTAGGCGGTGATGCCGGCCGGCCATAGAGCTCCCCCCCGGTATTCCAGGTCCTCGCCGGAGGCCCAGCCCAGGGCCTGGATGGCGGCGAGTTTGAGGCCCCGGCGGGCCCGGCTTTCCGAAAGAATCCTGCCGCCGTCCACCGCCAGCCATAGGCCCCGGATTACCGGGCTGTAGGAATCGGGTTTTAATTCGACTTCCACCACCGCGGCGGCCCAGCCGGGATGCGCCATGCTGCCGGGGTTGGGGATTTTCATGAAAGAACCGGCTTTTTTGAAGGATTTTTCTTCCGCCCCGCCGGGAATCTCCCGGACCGTGATGGGCAGGGGATCCCGGAACCGCTGGTTTCTGATGGTCTGGCAGCCCCGCTCCACCAGGGGGGTGATGGAACCGATGTTCCGGGAGAGGCTTTCCGGGCCGGAATCCGGGCAGAGGGCCGTGTTCCGGGAGACGACCCGGACTTTTTCTTCCTCGACCCCCAGGGTTTCCCGGGCGATATTTGACCAGATGCGGATGAAGTCCTTCCCGGCCTTTACGCTGGTACGGATTTCCAGGGAGCCGTCTATATGAAGGGTGACTTCCACGGAGAAACCGCTTTCGCTGATGTGGAGGAAGCCGCTGCCCTGCCGGCCCAGGGCGATTCCGATGCCCCGCCGGTTTTCCGGCCGGGGCGGGGGGGCTTCTTCCCGCCGCCTGCGGCGGAGCAGCTCGTAGCTGCCCCATTTGCGGTAGTAATCGGCCATGGCCGCCGCCGTGTCCAGGAGCTGCTCTATGGGGGCGCTTTCCGGGGATGCGGGGCCCTTCCTGCGGGGGTAGTTGTCCTTTCGCCATTCCGCGGGGTCCAGGCCCAGGGAATCGGCGATGAGGGAACCGTGCCGTTCCATGGCGAAGCCGCCCTGGGCCGCGCCAAAACCGCTGAAGGGTCCCTGGGGGGGGATGTTGGTCCTGATAGCCCTGGCCTTGAGGCTGAAGGCCTCCCTGCCGGCGATTCCCAGGACCCCCAGGCAGCTTTGATCCAGGATTTCCTCGTCAAAGACCGCCTGGGCCCCCAGGTCCACGGTGAGATCGATTTTGGTTCCCAACAGTTCCCCTTTTTCCCCCAGGGCGCTTTGTATTCTGATGACCGAGGAGTTCCGTTTGGGGGAAAAGCGGAAATCTTCTTCCCGGTTGAGGAGGAGCCGCACATTCCGCTGGGTAAGATAGGCGGCCAGAGCGGCCTGGCAGGCGATGAGGGAGGGATACCAGATTTTGCCGTCCATGGGGAGGCCGGGATCGGCGGCCTCGGTTATGATCTGATTTTCCTCCAGGGCCAGAACTTGGGCCGCCGATCTGCTTACATGGCCGGGCCACTGGGTGGCGGTGTGGATGACAAAGATCCGCTGGGCGATCCCTCCGCCCTCTGCCCCGGAGCTGATGTACTCCGCCATGGCGCCCACCGGCTCGCCGTAAGCGTGTTCCTGAATCCCCGTGGAATAGGTGGAACTGAGGACTTTAGCGGGGGAGGCGAAGGCCGCGTCGGTGTCGCCTCGGTTGAAGCTGCGCTCCAGGAAGATCTCCGGCTCCGCCGGGCAGGGGGAGGGCGCCGTCTTGCCGGGGCTCTCCGCGGGGGCCTGTTCCGCCGGGCTGGGGGAAGGCGCCGCCGGGCCGGGGCTCTCCGCGGAGGGGGGAGACGCCTGCGCCGGGACAGGGGAGGGCGGCGGGATAGGGGAAGATGCCGGGCCGGTCCTTTGTGCGGCGCCGGGCGGGGACGCCGGTATGGCGCCGGATGGGGGCCTTTGTTCCCCCGGCGGCCTTTCTTCCCGCTCCGCCGGGATGGGGGAAGGCGCCGCCGGGGCGGGGGTTTCCACGGGGGCTTGTTCCGCCGGGCTGGGGGAAGGCGCCGCCGGGCCGGGGCTCTCCGCGGAGGCGGGGGCCGCGAAGACCGGCCTTTCTTCCTGGACGATGACCCGGCATTGCCCGGCGTAGGATTCCAGTTTTGCCCGATCGGGGCCGGCGAGGATGGCCACCGGTTCCCCCAGGTAGGAAAGTTCCCCGGCGGCCAGGATGGGGACCGGAAAACCGGCCAGTTCGTTTTTCCCCGGAATGTCTTTGGCGGTGATCAGGGTATAGGTTCGTTCCAGGCCGGGGTGTTCTATGGACAGAAGCCGGCCCTTGGGGACCGGGGAACGGATCGTTACAGCAAAAAGAGAGGACCGGTGGGGGATGTCTTGGAGCAGGGGGAGAGTCTCCATCTCCTAGGCAGTATATTCGGCGGTATTGCTTTGCGCCAGATCTCCGGGGAGGAAAACAATTACCCGCCGGGTTTTGGGATGGGTTCTGGATGGGGCAAAGCCTTGTACATTCCGGCTGGACTTTCCGAAATTCCGGCGGGGAGCTATATTTACCATAGGGTTCATGAGAAAATCTCAAAATTATAGTTTTTAGATTGATTTTCATTATTCGGGGCTTACCCCGCGGAGGCTCATTAACACCTTGTGTTAATATTGGTTTAACACCGGCGGCGATGCCGCCTGTTTTAGGAGGGGAATGATGGCGCAGACGGTGGAGTTAAGTTCTAGTTTTGAGGAATTCATGGCGGGCATGCGGGAACTGAGGAAAAGCCAGGAAGAGACGGATCGGATGCTCAAGGAAGTCACCCGGCGGATGAAGGAAACGGACCGGCGGATAGAGGAAACGGACCGGCAGATAGAGGAAACCGGCCGGCAAATGAAAGAAACCGACAAACGAGTTGGGGCAATTACCAACCGTTTCGGCGAAATAGTTGAATATATGGTTATCCCCAACCTGGTGGCGAAGTTTGATGAATTAGGCTTTACCTTTACCAAGGCCAACCGCAGCGAAATAACCGACCGGAAGAACAACATTATTACGGATGTTGACGCTTTTCTGGAGAACGGGGACACGGTGATGATAGTGGAGATAAAGAGCAAGCCGAATGTTGAAGACATCAATGAACATATTGAACGGATGGAGAAGTTACGGCGGTATGCGGATTTACACGATGACAAGAGGAAGTATTTGGGAGGGATAGCGGGGGTGGTTTTCAGTGAAAGTGAAAAGACCTATGCGCTGAAGAAGGGGTTTTA